>JALWOO010000213.1 GCA_027083485.1 Amylibacter sp.
GGTTTTGCGTAATTCAAAGCTGTCCTGCGCCAGTATGCGGGCAAACAGCACGCCGGGCCGGATCAGGCTCGCGCCTGCTGTTTTTGGCAGAAACCGGCGCAAGGCGTCAAGGCGGGTTTCGGCCGCAGGGTCTATCAACAGCAGGCTGGCCATGGCCCCGGCCCCGTCGGCCACTGCGGGATTTTGCAACTGGCTGTGGATGTCGCCTTGCAGGCGCAAGGCATCGGCGAAAACCAGCTCCCCGTCGCGCCGGATGCGGATATTGTCGGTGATTTGGGCCATGTGCAGGGTTTCCCCCATCAGCGCGCGACCAAACACCAGTGGTTCCACCATCAGGAAACGGGCATTCGCCGCCATATCCACCTGCAAGGAACGGTTCAGGTTGCAGCCCTCAAACAGAATGGTTTCCTGTGGCAGCCAGTTCAGGCAGCCGTTTTCGCCCAGCGTCAGGTGGTTGCGGATTTCGCCAGTCTCGCCGGCCTGCGCGCGGTAAATGCGTTCGGCGGCCTGGCTGGTCAGGGTCAGATTGCTATCAGATGTGGCGTGAACGGCAAGCCGGTCGCCCCCTGTCACCCCGCCTGCGGTGTTCAGCAGCACGGCTTGGGTGCCCTGTTCTGTGCGCGGAAACAGCACCCGCATACACCCGCTCTGACGCAAATGGGCCAGAGGTTCCGGCCCATTTTTCACGTCAATATCAACCCGCCCTATGGCGCGCGGTTGCCCCGTCATCCCGGAGACATGCCCCGCAGCCGTTCAGAGCGACGGCGCAGCAGTTCCACCACCGTCAGCAGGCAAATGGAGATAATCACAAGGATCGTTGCCACCGCCAGAATGGTCGGGCTGATCTGCTCGCGAATACCCGAGAACATTTGCCGCGGAATGGTGCGTTGTTTCACATCCGCCATTTGCAGCACCACCACCACTTCGTCAAACGAGGTGATAAAGGCGAACAGCGCGCCGGATACTACGCCGGGCAGGATCAGCGGCATTTGCACTTTGAAAAAGGTGCGGATCGGGCTTGCGCCCATATTGGCGGCTGCACGGGTCAGGGAACTGTCAAAGCCGGAAAGCGTTGCCGTCACAGTAATGATCACAAAGGGAATGCCCAGCACCGCATGGGCGATGATAATGCCAACATAGGTTTTGGCAAGGCCAATGCTGGAAAAGGTAAAGAACATGCCCGAGGCCACAATCACCACCGGCACAATCATCGGCGAAATCAGCAAGGCCATAATCGGCCCGCGATAGGGCATTTCATCACGGGACAGGCCAATCGCGGCCAAAGTACCAAGGAAGGTGGCCAGCAAAGTCGCCATGGTGCCGATAAAGAATGAGTTGCGCACCGAACGGATCCATTGGGCATTGTTCCACATATCAGAGAACCAGCCGGTTACGGCATCCGGATTGACCATGCCGTTATGCAGGATATCCATATACCAGCGCAGGGAATAGGCATCGGGATCCAGCGCCAGCATCCCCGGGGTAAAGCTGAAGTAAGGTTCCTGATTAAACGACAGCGGAATCAGAATAATGATCGGAGCCATCAGAAACACAAATATACCGCCGCAGATGCTGCGGAACGTATAAAACCACAGCACTTCTCTGGAGGTCACATAGGGGGGTTGGTTCAGACGATAATCGCCCGTCGACAACCAGATCGCCATGCGAGCAAAGATAAAGCCGAGGATCCCCACCAGCAGACCATAGGCAAAGCCGGCAAAGACAAAGCCGATGGCAAAGGCCGTGATAAATCCGAATGGCCCCGCCAGCTTTCGTGTTTTCAGGTATGTCATGGAGACAAAGGCAATGGCCGCCACGATAAGGCCCGAAACAATCATATAGGGGATCATCAGCGCCCCGTTGCCCTGTGCTGTCAGAAAGCCCAGCAACGCGCCAAAGCCTCCTGTCCAGGCAAGTGTGAACCAGACCGGCGGGCGTGGCGGGATATAGCGGTAGGATTGTGGTTGGTCGCTCATGTTTCTATCCCAGCTTCATGTTGTCGATGCCTACGACTTTGTCGTAGATCCAGTACAGGAACAATACGATCACCAGCAGCACCAGCCCCATCGCGGCCGCCAGCGACCAGTTCAGGGATTTGCGCATGTGGAAATCAATGAAGTTCGAAATCATCGTGCCATCCTGACCGCCAACCAGCGCCGGTGTGATGTAAAAGCTGATCGCCAGAATAAACACCAGAATACCGCCGGCACCGATGCCCGGAATGGTCTGCGGGAAATACACCCGCCAAAAAGCCGTCCATTGGGTCGCACCCATAGAGCGCGCCGCACGCACATAGCTTGGCGGGATGGTTTTCATCACCGAATACAGCGGCAGGATCATAAACGGCAGCAGAATATGCGTCATCGCAATCAGCGTGCCGGTTTCATTATAGATCAGCGAAAACCGGTTTTCATCCGAGGTCAGGCCAAACAGAACAAACAGATCGTTCAACACCCCCTGCCCTTGCAACATGGCAATCCAGGCCGTTGTACGCACCAGCAGCGACGTCCAGAACGGCAACAACACCAAAATCAACAACAGATTGGAAGTGCGCGCCGACAAGGTCGAGAGCAAATAAGCCACCGGATAACCAAGCACCAGCCCCGCCAGCATCACGATGACTGCAATGCGCAGGGTGCGGAAAAACAGTTTTATATGGACACGACGGTCTTCCTGTTTTTGCACGATCGACCCGTCGGCAGTGTATTTCAAATCCACAGCCGAGGCCACGAATGCAGGGGTCAGGGATTTGGCAGCAATTTTCATTGCCTTCCAGACCTCGATATTATCCCATTTGGGCTTAACCTTTAGCAGGGCTTCTTTGTACGGCGGTTTCAGCTTCTTTGCCTTGCGGGCGGATCCCGTAAACAGGCTGCGGGTACCGGAATATTCACGGTTCACCCGGCTGGCAACCTTGCCGATGGTTTTATTCTTTTTGTTCAGCACCAGATCGGCCACCAAAGCCGCATACATGGCCTCGTCCGGTTCCGAATGCGCATCCCATTGCGTCAGCAAGGGCGTCAGATTGGGCATGTGTTTTTCGAACTGGTCGTTATAGACCGCCTGTTTCAGAAATGTTGCGACCGGCAAAACGAAAGCCAGCAAAATCAGCAAAAGAAGCGGCACCGTCAGACCAAAAGCCCGAATACGGCTGCGAAAAAGCGCCTGACCGAGTTTCTTTTTCAGCGGTGTACCGTCGGCGGCCAGCAGGTTACCGGAAGCATCTGTTGCATCTGTCATGGGGCTACTTTGCGTAAGGTTCTGAATAACAAAGGGAAAGAGGGCCGCGAACGGCCCTCTTGAATAGATGGATTAGTTGATCAGCCAAGCGTTGAAACGCTCGTTCAATTCATCCTGATTGTCGGCCCAGAATTCGAAATCATTCTGGATCGCGGTTTTGAAGTTCTCAGGTGCGGTTGGCATCTGTGGCCCCATGTCGAGGTCCGGATTGGTGTGATAGGACCCAACCAGTGGAGCCGAAGACTTACGTGCCGGACCATAAGAGATATAGGAAGCTTGCGCTGCCAGCTGCTCGGTTGCGGTCGAGAAGGCCAGGAAGTCCATAGCCAAGTCCTTGTTTGGCGCACCTTTCAGCACGGCCCAAAGGTCAACGTCAAAGATTTGGCTGTCCCAAACGATGGAGAATGGTTTACCTTCCGCAGCTACAGCGTTGAAAATACGGCCATTATAAGCAGTAGTCATAGCAACTTCGCCATCAGCCAGCAACTGTGGAGGCTGAGCGCCGGCTTCCCACCAGACAACGTCGCCCTTGATGGTATCAAGCTTTGCAAAAGCACGATCAACGCCTTCCGGTGTGGACAGAACTTCGTAGATCTTGTCCGCTGGCACGCCGTCAGCTGCCAGAGCCAGTTCCAGATTGGCTTTTGGACCTTTGCGCAGGCCGCGTTTGCCCGGGAATTTCGCCGTATCAAAGAAATCGCCAATGGAGGTCGGGCCATTTGCCATTTTGGAGTTGTCATAAGCGAAAATGGTGGACCAAACGATGTTTGCTACAGCACATTCGGTGATGGCACCATCAATAAAGTCTTCGGTTGCCGGTGTGCCATCCGGTGCAGGTGGCAGAATGGCCGGGTCGATGGGTTCAAACAGACCTTCATCACAACCACGAACCGCATCGGACATTTCCAGATCGATGATATCCCAGGTTACATTGCCGGCTTCGACCTGAGATTTAACTTCGGACAAACCACCGGAATAGTCTTCGGAAATAACAGTGTTGCCTGTTTTTGCAGTCCAAGGCTTGTGATAGGCCTCGATTTGGGATTTGGTGTAGGCACCGCCCCAGGATACAGCAACAATCGACCCTGCAGATGCAGCACCGGCAACCAGTGCGGTTGCCGCAGCACCCAGTAGAATTGACTTCATTTTCATACGAACTCTCCTTGTTCATTTACCCGTTTTATTTATACGCGCCGTCGTTTTCGGGTTTAACAACAACGCAACTATTAGCCGCTAACCGTCAAGCGCGCGGCAATCCTGTGTTTCCCAGCTGATATTGGTGCGGGACCCTTTTTCCAGGGCCAGTTTCTCGGCTGAATTGGGAACTTTTACAACGAAATCCTCGTTGCCATGCACGTTCATTCGGCAGCGGATATGGTCGCCCAGATAGATCACTTCCAGAACTTCCGCATCTACTCCGTTGGCAGACCCCGATGCATTCAGCACAATCCGTTCGGGCCGTATCGACAAAGTGGTCCGGCTGCCCACACCACCGCAATTCACAGCCACCGCCTGCGTTATCTGACCGTTGTCAAACTTCACATCGGCAATACCGTCATTGATAGCCGTCACCACCCCGTTCAGCGTGTTGTTTTCGCCGATAAACTGCGCCACAAAAGCATTTTCGGGCCGTTCATACAGATCCGCAGGCGGGGCCAATTGTTGAATAACACCGTCATTAAACACCGCAATCCGGTCCGACATGGTCAGGGCTTCGGATTGGTCATGGGTCACATATACAACCGTAATGCCAAGGCTTTCATGGATGTGTTTAATTTCAAACTGCATATGTTCGCGCAGCTGTTTGTCCAGCGCGCCAAGCGGCTCATCCATCAGAACCAGCTCCGCATCAAACACCAAGGCCCGCGCCAGCGCGATACGCTGTTGTTGACCACCAGACAATTGCGCAGGCCGACGCCCGGCAAAATCACCCATCTGCACCATGTCCAGCGCGCGCTTGACCTTGGCTTCGCGCTCGCTCTTGCCCATGTTGCGCACTTCCAGCGGGAAAGACAGGTTTTCGCCAACCGTCATATGCGGGAACAAAGCATAGTTCTGGAACACCATGCCGATACCCCGTTTATGGGGAGGAATATTGTTAATCGGTTTGCCGCCAAGCCGAATATCGCCATGGGTAGCTGTTTCAAATCCGGCAAGCATCATCAGGCAAGTGGTCTTACCAGACCCCGAAGGCCCCAACATGGTCAGAAACTCACCTTTTGCAATGTTAAGATTTAAATCCTTAACAACGAGAATTTCACCGTCATAGCTTTTTTGCACACGATCAAATACGACGAAACCTTCGTCACCTGAATTGGCGGTCATACCTTCTCCCAGTACCCTGTTGGCGAGGTCTTTTGCGACCCCTTTATCATTCAGATCATCCTAGACAATAAACACCCGTAAAAGCAACCGCTCGGCACTCACTTTATTCATATCCCAAAACAAATCCCCAGAGCCTTGCATTTCGGGAACTCGGAAACGTCGCAAACCGCCCAACAAGTGTCGCTTTATTAGAACTTGATTAAAGAAAGAAACTTCCATTTACTTTAATCAGTACCGGTTATGACAAACTTTTGCCCTAAAGCGATGTCAAATATCCCATTATGCGGGTATCGCGCTGTTTGCAACAATGTCACGAGTAAAGTATATTAATATGCAAGAATATCCATTCCACTATGACCTGTCAGAAAACTCCGCACCTTTCTCGACCATTCGAGGCGGGATTTCTGCGTTTAATGTGGATGTTTGCCCCCGCAGGCGATCCCGCAACATTTCACAAACACACAAAACACAACCGGATACGGAAATTATCTGGCTGCTGAAATCACTTCCTTCGGGTACCGTTTTCACTGTTCGCCAAACATATTTCCAGCAGCGTTCTACCCTGACTTCAGAACGACCTCTGCAAAAAGGGCAAGCATACGAAACACTGGAAATCACCTCGACTGTTTCAAAATCCGGCAAACTGCGCAAACCGGACCAGCCCGTTTTGCAGATCGGCCAATCCGCCGGCATTTGCCGGAGCACCCACATTATGACGATCAAAGGCGAAGTCCCGATTGAAAACCTCAGGGCCGGAGACATACTCGTCACCCGTGACCGCGGAATGCAACCCCTGCTGTGGGTTGGAAAGGTCACGCCGCCCGCATCGCGCAAAGCTGTGTATTTCAGCGAAAACAGCATTAACAACAGCCGCGACATGATGCTGTGCCCAAATCAGCTGGTGGCCCTTAAAGGCTCCAAAGCCCTGCTGCATTATGGCCAGCGCGAAGTGCTGATTGCGGCGCATACCTTTGTGAATGGTGACACTATTCGCTTCGCCGACACCGGCCAGAAAACGTTTTATCAACTATTGCTCAAAAATCACCAGGTCATCTATGCAGAGGCGGCGGCAGTGGAGAGCTATCTGCCGTCGGTTCAAAATCTGGCAATGCTTGATCCTGTTCAACAACAACAGGTATTCAAAGTGTTACCGGCCTTACAGGACGATCCCGCCAGTTACGGCCCGATTGCGCGCTGTCATGTGGGGGAAACGCTGCATTAAAGCGTTTCGCGTTTTACTGAACCACAATAAAAAAGGGCACTCCGAAGAGCGCCCTTTTCAAATAAATAACGCGTAAACGCTTTATTCGGCTTCGAGGTCTTCAACCGCTTTTTGCAGGTCTTCTTTGGAAACTTCTTTTTCGGTCACATCGGCCAGTTCGGCAATGTAGTCGATGACTTTGTTTTCAAAGATCGGCGCGCGCATCTGCTGTTGCATCTGTT
>JALWOO010000214.1 GCA_027083485.1 Amylibacter sp.
GTGCAGAAATCCGCCATTGCCCAGGGGCGCGAATTTCGCGAGGCGCTGGGCCGCACGCCCGGCTTGCAGGATTTCGCTGCGCGCTCCGATCTGTGGGAAATGGGCGGCGCGTTAAAAAAGGAGGTGCTGGTATCGGATGACAAGCGGCTGGAATACAACATGACCCATTGCGCCTATGCGGAAATGTATCGCGAAATGGGACTGGGCGATATCGGGCATCTGTTATCCTGCAACCGCGACGGCAGTTTTTGCATTGGCTATAACCCGAAAATGAAACTGACCCGCACCCAGACCATCATGGAAGGCGCGGAATATTGCGATTTCCGCTATCGGATGGAGGAGGATTAGGGCGTAGACTCTTAAAGCCTGCATCACTGGTTTGCCTGATTTACTCCATGGCTGCGTTGCAATGCCTTGAAAATATTCATATTTCCTGCGTCATTGCGCCTACCCACGAAGAAAATCAGGCAAACCAGTGACGCAGAATTTATGGGACTACGCCCTAATCCTCGTTTTCAAATACCCGCACAAAGGCGCGTTTCAGCGCCAGATCCAGATCATCCATCGTCACCGGCAACCCCAGATCCACCAGTGACGTCACCCCGTGCTGGGCAATGCCACAGGGGACGATGCCGCTGTAATGGTCCAGCTCCGGTTCCAGATTGATGCAAATGCCGTGAAAGCTGACCCATTTGCGCAAGCGCACACCGATGGCGGCGATTTTGTCTTCCGGTGGCTGTCCCGTTGCGGTGAGTGGCTTGTCATGGCGCACCACCCAGACCCCGACACGGCCCTGCCGCCGTTCGCCCTTCACGTTGAATTCGGCCAGCGTTTCAATCACCCATTCTTCCAGCATCCAGACAAAGCGGCGCACATCGCGGCCGCGTTTGTTCAGGTCCAGCATGGCATAAACCACCCGCTGGCCCGGACCGTGATAGGTATACTGCCCGCCGCGGCGCGACGGATAGACCGGAAACCGGTCCGGATCCACCAGATCGGCACGATCCGCGCTGGTGCCGGCGGTATAAAGCGGCGGATGTTCCAGCAGCCAGATTTGCTCGTCGGCGGTGCCGTCAATGATTTGGCCCACACGGGTTTCCATGTGCTCGATCGCCTGCGGATAGTCGATCAGTGTATCGCTGTGCGTCCATTCTACCATATCCGCGTGGTGCCTGATTCAGCGGGCTATGTCAAACGGCAGCTGAAGCGGGGAATTGTACCAAATATCACAGATTTCAGAAGGAAACAGGTTAATATAGAGCAAAGCAGTTTCGTTTCTCGTAATTATTCAGAAATGTCTGCAAACACATGGCGAATCGTCTTAGACTGCGGTCAGGATTGTATTTAAAGGGAGTTAGGTTGTAATGCTTGGAAAACATTTAGTGGCTGCATTGACGGCGACAGCAATATTAGGAATACCGGTCCCAGAGGCCCGCGCCGGAAATCTGGCGGCGGGGATTGCGGGGGCTATTATCGGTGGGGCAATTGTGAGCGCCGCGCAAAACAAGAAGCGTCAGAAAACCTATCGCAAGGTGCGCAAGTCCTCGGCCAATCGGCAGGAAAACCGTGAAATCCAGACCTCGCTGAATTACTTCAGCTTTCCTGCTGGCACACCGGACGGGGCACTCGGGCGGCGGTCGCGTCAGGCGATTTCAAGCTATCAGGCCTTTATGGGGTTCCCGGTTACAGGACAT
>JALWOO010000215.1 GCA_027083485.1 Amylibacter sp.
GTGTTGCCGATGATTGTGGTGGTGGCCAGCATTATTGCCTGGGATCGTCTGGTGGTCTGGAACAACATACCGCATTACATTATTCCGGGGCCAAGGCTGGTGTTGCAGGCGTTGATCGACGACTGGGCCTTGCTGATCAGCGCACTTGGCACCACGCTGAAGATCACCTTTAGCGCGCTGGCGGTGGCGATTGTAGGCGGGGTCGGAATCGCGGTGCTGTTTGCGCAATCCAAGTGGATCGAGATGTCGTTCTTTCCCTATGCGGTGATTTTGCAGGTGACGCCGATCATCGTGATTGCGCCGCTGATTTTTATCTATGTGGATTCGAAATTTCTGGGCCTGTTGATCTGTGCGTGGATCGTGGCGTTTTTCCCGATCCTGTCCAATACCACACTGGGGCTGAATTCGGCGGATCACAACCTGCGTGATATGATGAAGCTGTACGGCGCGAGCCGCTGGCAAACCCTGCGCTATCTGCGCCTGCCGGCGGCGCTGCCGTATTTTCTGGCAGGGCTGAAAATTGCCGGCGGGCTGTCGCTGATCGGGGCGATTGTGGCGGAATTTGTGGCCGGTACCGGCGGGGTGAATTCGGGGCTGGCGTTCCGGATTCTGGAGGCCAGCTATCGCTTGAATATTCCGCGCATGTTTGCGGCCATTATCCTGATTTCCCTGACCGGGGTTCTGATCTTTATGTTTATGACTTTCCTGTCGTGGTTGTTCCTGCATAAATGGCATGAAAGCGCCATAAAGAGGGAAACATAGATGCATCGTTTGGCTCAGATCCTTCCGCAGCAGGGCCGGTTGCGGGTATCCGAGGTTGCACCGAATCCGAACGGGGGGATTGACCGTTTGTTCCTGCTTGATGGCGATGGCATTGCGGGGCCGATTGATCTGGTGGAGGGCGCGGAAATGCTGCCCAAAACGGCGGGTACCGGCCGGTTGCGGATTTTCCATTTCAATGATTTGCATAATAATCTGACGGATCTGGCCGGTGATGATATCGGCACGCGGCGGTTTTCCCAGATGGTGCAGCGGGTCAAAACCGCGCGTGAAGATGCGCCGGAGCAGGCGCTGTTGTTCCTGTCGATCGGGGATGACCACACCGGTTCGGTTTTTGACGAGCTGATCGGCTGGACACCGGAACAGTTCGAGCTGGACGCCAGCTATCGCGCCTTTAGCGCGGCGGGGGTGGATCTGTCGGTTTTTGGCAATCACGAATTCGATCGCGGGGCGGAGTTGCTGGCCATGGGCATTCGGCAGGACGCGGGGTTTCCGATCCTTTGCGCCAATGCCCACAGCTCTGCTTTCGTCAAAAACGGGCTGGATTATCACGCGGCGGCGATTGCGGAAATCAAAGGGTTGCGGGTGGGGATGATCGGGTTGTTGACCCATATTGAAACCCGTGTCGGGCTGCCGGATGATCCGGATTTTGCCGTGGCCAGCCCGCTTGTGGCGCTAAAAAATATCCTGCCGGTGCTGGAGCCGCTGGTGGATGTGGTGCTGGTGCTGTCCCATTGCGGCTATGGCGACGGGTCGCACAAAAGCGGCAAGGCAGCGGCGGTGCGGGACATCGGGCAGGCGGATTTTTCCATCGCGCGCACAGCCGCCCCGCTGACGGATAAACCCTTGCTGGTTCTGGGGGCGCATACCCATACGCGGCTCAATGAAAACGGCTTTGACGAGGCCAACCG
>JALWOO010000216.1 GCA_027083485.1 Amylibacter sp.
GTTCACCACCGGCGGGCCTTCGGAGCCGAGAGTTTTCCACACCACGCCGCCCCAGCCGGCCTCGAATGCACGGCGCACGTTGTATTCTTTGTCTGTTGGCGGGGCCGATGCCAGCCAAAACGGGTTCGGAGATTTAATGCCAATGAAATTGGAACTCAGGTCTGCCATGTTAATAATCCTCTCTGGCTCAGCGCGTCAGGCTGGCGTGAATATCTTCGGCGGCGTCGCGCCCTTCGGCAACGGCGGTAACGGTCAGGTCATCGCCGCCACTGGCGCAATCCCCCCCGGCCCAAACACCCGCAAGCGATGTTTGCCCGGCCTCGTTAACCGTAATTTTGCCGCCTTCAATGGTCAGGCCCTCCGGCGCGTTCAACAGGGTCTGGCCAATGGCCTTGAACACCTGATCTGCCTGCACAGTAAAGGTTTCGCCGGTCTGAACCAGCTTGCCATCCACTGTTTGCGTATAGGCAAATTCCACCGCATTTACCGCACCATCGCCCAACAAGCGAACCGGTGCCGCGTTGTAAACCAGATGCACCCCTTTGGAGGCCGCCAGATCCTGCTCATATTCCGATGCGCTCATGGCCTCTTTGCCCCGCCGATAGGCCATGACGACCTCTTGCGCACCGAGCAATTTGGCCTGCACCGCCGCATCAACGGCGGTCATGCCGCCCCCGATCACAACCACACGCCGCCCGACAGGCAGTTTGGACAGGTCATCGGATTGACGCAATTCCGCGATGAAATCCACAGCGTCAACCACGTTTTCAAGGGTCTCGCCCTCTGCCCGCAAGGCATTCACGCCGCCAAGGCCCATGCCCAGAAACACCGCATCATAGGATTTCTGCAAATCGGCCACATCAGCCGCCTCGCCGGTTTTCAGGGTAATCCCGTCAATAGACAGCAGCCAGTTGACTTCTGCCTGAGCAAAATCCCCGGTCGATTTATAGCTGGCAATGCCGTATTCGTTCAAACCGCCCGCCTTGGCACGGCTATCAAACACGGTCACAGAATGGCCAAGCAACGCCAAACGATGGGCACAGGACAGGCCCGCAGGACCGGCCCCGACCACGGCAACGGATTTGCCGGTTTCCGCAGCGCGTTCAAAAGGATGGCCGCCTTTTGCGATCAGTTTATCGGTCGCATAGCGCTGCAACTGGCCGATGATGACCGGCTTGCCCTCGGCAACTTCGCGCACGCAAACCTCTTCGCAGAGCGTTTCCGTCGGACATACCCGCGCGCACATACCGCCCATAATATTCTGGGCAAAGATGGTTTTCGCTGCCGCCTCCGGCATGCCGGTGCTGATTTCCCGAATAAATAGCGGAATATCGATATCCGTCGGACAGGCCGTCGTGCAAGGCGCATCATGGCAAAAATAGCAGCGGTCCGCCGCAACAGCCGCCTCGTGATCGTCAAGTGGCGGATGCAGATCGGAAAAATTCTCGGCCAGATCATCGGGCGATAACCGACCGGCAACAACACCACTGGTAAATACGGATTGAGCCATCAGACCCTCCCTGTTGGTTATAATTCCCGCCAATCCTGCCACAGGTTTCATTCTTTATCAATTGGTAAACTTTACTTTATGGTAAAAATATTTCTTAGGCAAAAAAAGAAGGGCCGCAGCCCCTCCCCCTATATATCCAGTTCCACCCAGATCGGGACATGATCCGAAGGTTTTTCCCGCCCGCGAACCTCGCGGTCGATCTGGCAATCGATCAGGCGATCCGCGCATTGCGGGGTCAGCAAAAAATGATCAATGCGGATGCCGTGGTTTTTGTGCCACGCCCCCGCCTGATAATCCCAAAAAGTATAGGTCATCGGCGCATCGGTCCGCGCGCGCAGGGCCTCGGTAAAGCCCAGATTCACAATCCGGCGAAAGGCGGCGCGGCTTTCAGGTAAAAACAGCGCATCCTTTTCCCAGGGGGCGGTATCCCAGCAGTCTTCGGGCTGCGGGATAATGTTGTAATCCCCCGCCATCAATGCCGGCTCCTCGGCCTCCATCAGGGCTTCGGCGCGAGCTTGCAACCGTTTCATCCAGCCCAGCTTGTAATCGTATTTCGGCCCCGGTGCCGGATTGCCGTTGGGCAGGTACAGGCCGCAAACCCGCACGACCCCCTTGTCGCCGATAACGGTGGCCTCGATCCAGCGGGCCTGTTCGTCGGTATCATCGCCGGGCAGGCCACGGGTCACATCCTCAAGCGGGAACCGCGACAGGATCGCCACCCCGTTGAAGCCTTTTTGTCCATGTGTTTCAACGATATAGCCCAAATCCTCGATCGGCTCACGCGGGAAATTTTCGTCAACCGACTTGATCTCCTGCAACAGGGCCACATCCGGTTTACTTTCCTCAAGCCATTGCAAAAGGGCGGGCAGACGGGCTTTGATCCCGTTGATATTAAAGCTGGCAATTTTCATAGTGTTGATCCTATTGAAATGGCGCAAAAGGCACAAGGCCCGCTTGCCCGGCATTGAAAATGCACGAGGCAGAGCCTACCTTAATCACGAGAGGGAACCGAACACAAAAGGAGACCCACCATGACGACCAAAAAAACAGGCCATTTCGAGATTCTTTCCGGTTATCCGGCAGATGTCGTGGCAATTTCGGCCATTGGCTATATCGACCACGATACCTATGACGAAACACTGATTCCCGCCCTTGAAGCCGCGATTGCGCGCGAAGGTAAAGTGAAAGTCCTGTACCTGATGGGACCGGAATTCAAGGGCTTTACCGCCGGTGCAATTTTTGAGGACGCCAAATACGGATTAACCCATTTGGCCGAATTCGCGCAGGTGGCGGTAGTGTCGGATATAGACTGGGTACGCGCCGCGATGAAGCTGGTGGCCCCGTTTCTGCACAACAAGTTGCGGCTGTTTTCTGTGGCGGAACTGGAAGCTGCCAAAGAATGGATCACCCGCTATCATCCGGAAACTGACGATTTTGTGCCGGAAGTGGATGCCGAAAAGGTCGCACCGCCGCCGGATGACCTCGCGTAATCCGGCCCAAAGCTAGGGTCCTGGCCCTACATGGAGAAAGACGTGCCACAGCCGCAAGAGCTGGTTGCGTTCGGGTTTTCGATCACGAAGCGCGCCCCGATCAGTTCTTCGGTGAAATCAATCACCGCATTGGTCAGAAACGGCAGCGATACCTGATCCACCAACACGCGCTGCCCGTCTTTTTCCAGCACGAGGTCATCGCCGTCCGGACGTTCCTCGAGCTTGATATCATACTGAAAACCGGAACAACCGCCGCCTTCTACGGCAATGCGCAGGGCTTGCGGGCTGTCGGATCCGTCATTTATTTCCGCCAGACGGGCAAAGGCGCGGTCGGTGACGGTGGGTGGCAGGGCAAGGTCCATCTTTCGGCCTCCGATATTATTGTGTAAGGTCGGGCAAATATAGGCGCGGGAACGCCCTGCGACAAGGCCAGAAGAAAAGAGACTCCATGCAAGCACCCTATGCCTGTGATCCAGAAGACAGTCGGGGGCGACTGTTCAAGGAACCCGAGAGCGCGCATCGCTCTGTCTTTCAACGCGACCGCGACCGGATTATCCACGCCAGCGCCTTTCGTCGGCTCAAGCACAAAACACAGGTCTTTGTGGAACACGAAGGCGACCATTTCCGCACCCGCCTGACCCACACAATCGAGGTCGCGCAAGTCGCGCGCACTATTGCCGGTGTGTTGGGGCTGAATTCGGAACTGACCGAGGCCATCGCTCTGGCCCATGATCTGGGCCACACGCCTTTTGGCCACACCGGCGAGGATGCTCTGGCCGAATGTATGGCCCCTTTTGGCGGCTTTGACCATAACGCGCAGGCGATCAAGATCGTCACCTTTGTTGAACGCCATTATGCGGAATTCAACGGGCTGAACCTGACGTGGGAAACCCTTGAGGGCATCGCCAAACACAATGGGCCGGTGACGGAGAACATCCCGCAGGCACTGGCGGAATACAGCGCGCGACATGATCTGGAGCTGGCCACCTATGCCAGCGCCGAAGCACAGGTCGCCGCCATTTCCGACGACATTGCCTATAACAATCACGATCTGGACGATGGCCTGCGGGCCGGCCTGTTTACCGAATCCCAGATCCGCGAGCTGCCGATCATCGGGGCCTGTTATGACGAAGTCGAGCGCCTGTATCCGGACCTCACCGGCCCGCGCCACACCCACGAGGCCCTGCGCCGTGTGTTTGGGGTGATGGTCGAGGATGTCTTGCAGGAAAGCAAAAAACAGATTGCGGCGCTTAATCCGCAAAATGTTGCAGATGTGCGCAATGCCGGTCAGCAAATCATCCTGTTTTCACCGCAATTGTTTGACGACCTCAAGGTCATTCGCGCCTTCTTTTTCAAGCACATGTACCGCCACTGGAAGGTCCGCCGCATGCGTCGCAAGGCCGCGGGGATTGTCAAGGAAATGTTCGAAATTTTCATGGAAGATCCCGGTATGTTGCCGGATGACGGCTGGCAGAAATGGGCGCTGCGGGGGGACGAAGCGCAAAAAGCCCATGTGATTTCCGATTACATTGCCGGCATGACCGACCGCTATGCCCTGCAAGAATATCAAAAACTGACCGACCCCATGTCGATACGGTAGCCACATGCGTTTGCTAATTTCCCTGCTGTGCGTATTGGTCCCTGTCATGGTACAGGCGGGGGAGGTCCGCCCCCTTGCCCGCTGGCAAATCGGGGCGGTGGAATATGTGCTTGAAAATGAAACGCAAGCCCCCTGTCGTTTGCATCTGAGCCGGTTCAGTCTGGACAACGGGCAGAAAATTCTGGCCCACCGGGTCAGCGATTTACGCTATTTCAACCTCGAAACCCGCACCAAGAAAGGACAAGCCACGTTGTTGTGGACGCTGGATTTACCCGACACTCCGACCACCCCCGAAGAGCGGTATCGCAGCTGGCAGTTAAGCAATATGATCCGCAACGGCTATCGCCAGATCAACGCCGCATGGCAGCAGCTCGGCAATGAAACACAGGCCGTCGAGCGCGAATCAAGGGTGCAGAAAATCGCCCGTGCCCTGGCCGCACGCAACGAAAAAGGTGATTTTGGCCGGTTCTTCCACTCGAATTACCGCGAAATTTATTTTCTTTATGGCGCGGAGCGATACCGGTTCCTGCCGGCACAAGGGTTTAGTCTGCCCATGAAAACCGCCACCCAAGCCCAAAATATCACGGGATTACTAGCCAGTATCAAATCCCGCCACTGTGCGCGCTAGGACAATCAGCCCCCCTCGGGGCAATTTTTCTTTCGCTTGTTTGGAATCATCTGTTTGGGTAAACTGTGTTCGAGGCAAAAAAGGAGTGGGCGAATGTCCGACGCAGGCAGAAAAATGGATGTAGAGGACGTGTTGTCTTCCATCCGTCGATTGGTTTCCGAGGAAGCGCGCAGCGTGCCGGAAAAACGCACGCCCCAAAGTCGCCCATCGGCCCCCGCCTCCCCCGCGCCCGTTTCCGTTGAACCGGAAACAGCTGCTGAGCCAGTTTCCACCATGCCCGTGCGCGAAAAGCTCGTACTGACACCCGCCTTTCGTATTCCCGGGGATCCCGCCGTTAACGAACCTGTGCAGGACAGCCCTGCAAAACAGGAAGCGCCCGAACCCACGATACAAGCAATTCATCCGGTTGCAGAAGACAGCCCTGTACAACCCTCGCCGATCACACCTGCTGAAACGGCGAGCACCACAGCCGGTGAACCTGCCCCCGAATCCCCTTTTGAAGCCAACGTCGCAGAATTTCCTCCCAAAGGTGAAGATATACAGACGGCACCGCTTGATCTGTCGTCGATCATTCCCAGCCTTCAGGAACTACAAGAGCAGGCTCAGAAGCAAAAACAACACCTGGAACCTGTGCCTGAGCTGACGGAAAACACCGAACCGGCTGCGGATGTCGAGCCTGAGAATGAACCGGCAGAGGAAGTTTCACTCGACCCGATTGAAACCACACCGGATATTCCAGCCGAGCCTCCGCTCACCGCAAAAACGGAGCCTGTGCCAGAAGATACTGTCGAAGCGGTTTCAGACCCGGAACCAGTGGCAGAACATCCCGCCCACAGCAGCGAATTCGATGCCATTGATTACACCGCTCAAACTGAAACCTATCTTGACGAAGAAGCCCTGCGCGAACTGGTTTCGGAAATGGTGCGGTCCGAATTGCAAGGCGAGCTTGGCGACCGTATCACCCGTAATGTGCGCAAGCTGGTACGCCGTGAAATCCACCGCGCTCTGGCATCACGCGAGTTCGATTAATAATCCGGCTGGCGCGCAATTGCGGCCAGCCGGATTTAGGGCGCTTTAAATATTGTCGTCACAGCGCAAAACGCAATGCACAACACCACTTACCGGCTCGGACCATTTTAGCACAAACTCTGTGTTACCGGCCCCTTGGCTCCCCGAAAAATAGGGCTGGGTATACACTTTCACATTGCTGGCATTCTTTACCGGCCCATTGGGAATTGCCGAAACCAGATTTTTTGCATTCCCGTCAAATGGCAGATATTTAACCGCATCCTGTGTCCAGCTATTGCTGGTCGCCCCCTGCTCGACAACAATATGTGCCGGATTCATGAACGGATTGACCACGTTGGTGAACGTATTCCCCCAAACCGTGATATTTTTGAACTTGGTTGCATTCAGCGAGGCAATCGACGTGTCGACATTTTCCACCCGATCCAGCGCCGGCCCGGAATATGCCTTGAAAACATTGCCGGTGATCGTCAATCCGTTGATAAAATGTCCGGTGCCATAGGGTTTCAACTGTATCCACGAAAACCACGAATTTGCCCCGGACGAGGTAAAGTGATTGCCGGTAATGCTCAACCCGCCAAAGGAAAAACCCGCGATAATATCCGGCGTCGCGTCGTGTTCATTTGTCCATTCAATCGAGCAATTATCGACATAATTCCCGATAAATGCGGTTTTGGGGTGATTATGGGTAAATATCAGCCCGGCAGTGCGGTCCGTGCCACCAGTCGAATCGCCCTGAAA
>JALWOO010000217.1 GCA_027083485.1 Amylibacter sp.
ACTGATATGCCCGCCGGCCCGCGTAATCAGCTTTTGACTGATGGACAGGCCCAGCCCCGTGCCTTCGGCCTGTTTGGTGGTGAAAAACGGATCGAACACGGATTTCAGAACCTCCGGCGGCATCCCTGAACCTGTGTCCGCCACTTCGATCAGAACGCCGCTGGTGTCATTGTCATTCTGGTTGTGGGTGCACAAACGCAGCTCGCCGCCCTTGGGCATGGCGTGAATGGCGTTGACAATCAGGTTGATCAACACCTGTTGCAGCTCTGTCCGGTTCATCGCGACCGCCCTGTCCGCGTGCAATTCCAGTTCCAGCGCAATATCGGTTTTCGTCATTAAATGCTGCACCAGAGGCAGGCAATCCTCGATAACCTCGTTGGGAATGTGATAGTCTACCACACCGGCGTATTCCTCCGGGCGGGCGAATTGCAGCAATTTATTCACCAGAATATTGATGCTGTGCACCTGTTCATAGATCAGGGCAAATTCCGTATCCAGATCCTTGGCCTGTTCGCCGATCTCCTGCCAGATCACATCCAGATTGCCCTGAATAACCGCAATCGGGTTGTTGATTTCATGGGCAATACCGGCGGTGATTTCCCCGATCGCCGCCAGCTTTTCCGACACCACCAGCTGTTTCGTGGTGGCCTCAAGCCGGCGGTTTGTCTCGCTCAATTCGCGGGTGCGTTTTTCAACCCGCTGGTTCAGCTCCTCGTTCCAGCCGCGCAAACGTTGGTCCCGTTCCTGCACCTGTTCCAGCAACCCGTCCAGATGCGCCGCCACGCGGGTAATTTCATCCTGCCCGCCGGTCACCCCCGTGCGCGCCCCCAAATCACCGGATTCGACCTTGGAAATGGTATCCACCACCTTTTCCAGCGGATTGATAATGCCCCGCGCCCAGCGCAGAAAAATCGGCACCGACAGCAGGATCACCAACAGAAACCCCGCCACAACCATCCAGATCGTGCGCATTTTGGCCGCCCGAAACGGCGTGTCCAGAAACCCGACATAGAGCATCCCGACCCGCTTGCCATAACTGTCGATGATCGGCTCATAGGCCGAAATATACCAGTCATTCACCACAAACGCCCGATCCAGCCAGACCTGCCCCAGCCCCAGCACTCTTTCACGCACGATCGCCGAAACCCGCGTGCCCAGCGCACGCACGTTTTCAAACAGGCGCACATTGGTGCTGATGCGCACGTCTTCCAGAAACAGGGTGGCCGTGCCACGGCTGCCCTCGGTCAGCGACGCCGCCGGATAAACCAGATCGTTGATGGAATCGATGAAATCAAGGTTCCGGTTCAACAACACCCCCCCGACAAGCGCCCCGCCGCGTGCGGGGGAGGCCGTATGCACCACCATGCCCCGGTTTTCCTCGGTGCGGTTGGTGGGGGTGGCGGCCTTGGTCGGGACCAGCGGAATACGGGCCTGTTCGGCCAGCTTCGGGGAAATCGCGCTCAGCTGCTTCTGGCTGAAAATGTCGATCACAGAACCGCGCCGCCCGGCCAAAGCCTGCCGGATCACCGGCCAGCGGGCGGATTTTCCTGCCTCTGTAAAATACAGAAAATCCAGCTTCAACGCCTTGCGCCGATCCGCCAGAAACGCCTGTAGCGCCGCCGGATCCTGCAAATCCACCTTGGCAAAGGCGGCCGATTCCCCCAGCGCCTGCACCTGTTCGCCA
>JALWOO010000218.1 GCA_027083485.1 Amylibacter sp.
CCTCTTTCAGGGCGGCGTGTTCATCGGCGCTTTGTTGGCGTTCCTCCCCGAGCAGTGAAAAATCCGATCCCCGTGCCAAGCCAAGGAGCCGATACCGGCGGGTCAGGTCGTAGTGGCTGGCGATCAGGGCGATCAGGCGGGGGGAGCCGCAGGCCGATGCAATGGCCATGTGGAAACCGGCATTGCGGCGGTCCCATTCCAGCGCGTGGGCGTGGGGGTCCTGGCCCAGTTTGGCCTCGGCTTCGGTCAGGGCAAAATGTCTGGCCACCACCTCTGCGCGCCAATCGGTGCTGGCGTTTAGCACCGACCAGCCAAAGGCGATGCATTCCAGTTCCGCGCGCACCCGCGTCAGATCGTTCAGCCGCTCCCCCTGATAGGCTGTCACCACAAAGCCGCGTTGATCCACAGAGGTGACGAATTCCTCGCCGGTCAGGATCGACAGGGCTTCGCGCACCGAGGCGGCGCTGACGTTATACTGTTTGCGGATCCGGTCGATTTTCAGGCGCACCCCCGGTTCCAGTGTGCCCAGCGAAATATCAATGCGCAGGGCTTCGGTCAGGCGCGGCACCACGGGACCCGTGCCGGGCAGCTTGGTCTTGGACAGGTTCGGGGCCGGTTTCTGGGTCACTGATTTTTACCTTGTTTTAGCATGCTTTATCTGTAGTATCCTAAAAATATCGGATATTATATTGGATTATCACCATTGCAGCACAGTCTGGTCATCGGAGCAAGAGGCGAAATCGGATCCGCGATTGTGGATACCTTTCTGGCGCGCGGCGACAAGGTCGCAGCACTTGACCTTGCCGAGGCCGGCATTCAGCAACAACCCCGCCTGTATCGCGGGCCAATAGATGTTTTAAAGGCGGATCAGGTGGATCGGGCGATTGGTTTGGCGCTGGATTGGCTTGGGGTGCCGGATGTGTTTGTGAATGCGGTGGGCGTCATGCAGCGCGGCCCGTTGCTGGCGATGAGCGATCAGGATTTTGAACAAACCTTGGCGGTGAACCTGACCGGTGCCTTTCGCAGCACCCGTGCGGTGAGTCGGGTCATGGCGGCGGCGCAGGGGGGCTGCATCCTGCATCTGTCATCGGTTCATGGCCAGACCGGCATGCCTGATCGCTGTGCCTATGCGGCCTCCAAAGGCGGGATTGAAGCCATGGTCAAGGCGCTGGCGGCGGAGCTTGGCCCGCAAGGAATCAGCGTCAATGCTCTGGCCCCCGGTCCGATCGGGGCCGGAATGGGCGGCGTCGGGCGCGCCCGCCAGGGGTTAACACAGCTTGCGCCACTTGGACGGGTGGCGCAGGTTGGCGAAGTCGCCAATTGCGCGGCATTTCTGACCGCACCCGCATCGCGCGCCATCACAGGGCAGGTGATCACCCTTGATTGTGGCCTGACATCGACCCTATTGTCGCGCACAGCACCCCAAGAGGCGGGATGCGTCCAACAATAACGAACTATAACAACCGTAAATTTCCCGGGAGGAAAACAATGAAACTTACCAATCTATTTATGGCCGCAGCGCTGGGCTTGTCGCTGGCCAATCCGGTGCTTGCGGAAACGCGGGTGACGTTCAAATCGGCGAAAACCTCGTCGTCCTATTATCAAATGGCCGTGCAGCTGGCCGAGGCCATCAAGAAAGGCACCGATGGCGGAATCATCGTCACCGTCGAGGAAAGCCAGGGC
>JALWOO010000219.1 GCA_027083485.1 Amylibacter sp.
TTAATATCCGGTGAATTTACGCTTGTGATTGCCTCTTTTTGCCGGATCGCTACATTGGAGCCATGGTAGAGATTGTTCAAATCGGGTCGCCCCCAATTGATGTGCATTTGCGCCGCTCAACGCGGGCGCGCCGGTTTTCCCTGCGGATTTCCAACACCAGCGGCGAGGTCAGCCTGACCATGCCCAAACGTGCCAATGCCCACGCTGCCCTGCTGTTTGCATCGGACAACGAGGGCTGGTTGCGGCAAAATCTGGAAAAGCGTCCCAAGCAGGTCGTACCGGTTTTCGGCGGAACGCTTTTGCTGGATGGCGCAGAGGTTCTGTTGCAACAGGGCACGCGACGCTCGCCGGTTCTGGCAAACGGCATCCTTGCGGTCGCCGGACAGGAAGAAGCCCTTGGCGCGCGGCTGCGCGGGTATTTGAAAACCCGCGCACGGGACCGGTTTTCTGTGACGGCACAGGGCTATGCACAGCAGTTGGGACAAGAGGTTTCCCGCATCACCCTGCGGGACACGCGGTCGCGTTGGGGATCCTGTACCAGTGACGGCAATTTGATGTTTTCCTGGCGTCTGGCCATGGCTCCGGTATCGGTGCAGAATTATGTTGCAGCCCATGAAGCATGCCATCTGATCGAAATGAACCACTCGCCGGCCTATTGGCGGCTGGTTGAACAGGTGTTTCCGGATTACAAAAACCAGCGTAACTGGCTGAAAACCCATGGTAGCCTGTTGCATCGCTATGTTTTCTGACAAAACCCGCTTGACAATCGCGCCCCTTGTGATCACAAAAAATTATGCGTCAAAAAGATCAGCCAAGCGAAACCCAGCCACCGGCGCACGAGCGCCTGTACCGCAAACTTCGCAGTGAAATCATGCACGGGGAGATCGTCCCCGGCCAGCCCCTGACCATTCGCGGTCTGGCCCAGCGGTTTGACGTCTCCATGACCCCCGCGCGCGAAGCCATGCGCCGTCTGACCGCAGAGGGGGCCTTGACCCTATCCAAAACCGGCCGCATCACTACCCCGATGCTCAGCACGGAACGCATAGAGGAGCTGGCCTCGATCCGCGCCTTGCTGGAACCGGAACTGGCGGTTCGGGCACAGGTTCGCGTGCATATGGCGCTGATCGAACGGTTGCAAAATATCAATGCGGTGATTGAAAAGATGATCCTGCGCAATGATTCCGTCGGCTATATCCGCGCCAATCTGGAATTTCACCGTACCCTGTATTTGCGCGCGCAGGCCCCTGCCATGCTGGCAATTGTGGAAACCGTCTGGTTACAGATGGGGCCTTCCATGAGCGCGCTGTATTCCCAGCGCCAACGCCCGAATGCCGCCCGCAACCATCGTTTTGTGATTGCCGCCCTGATGGCAGCCGACGAAACCGCCCTGAAACACGCCATTGCAACAGATGTGACACAGGGCCTACGGATGCTGGTACCGGCACGGCTGTAGTGTCAAAACCGGAACCGACGATCACGAAAATGTGAAATTTTCCATCTAATCAACCAAACCTGTCATTATTGTCACATTAACAGCGACAGTTGGTTGTGTTACAAAGCCTTAGCAAACATGAAAGTGTTTGTTTTTAAGCGGGAGACCAACGTCTGGCAGCGTGTGTCAGGTTTTGGAACGCATATTTTCTGTCCCGGGTGGCTGCTTGCAGTACCCGGGATAATTTTATTCAGACACGTCTATTTCGCCAAAAGGGCCTTTTGGCCCAGCGCCACATGTTCCGGGAAGGCCTCAAGCAGCATACCATAGCGCATGCGCGCATCGGTTATCTGGCTGTAACTGCCGATCAGATCCCGAATCGGCCCTCCCAAACGTTCCAGCCCCGACACAAATGCCAAAATGACCCCGATCTCGATGCGGCCATTGATAGCCATCCAGCCGCCATAAGAAATCACTCCGAAAGGACCAAGCGAGATCAACAGGTTATTGATGGTTTTCATCACATTCTTGGTCAAAAGAAAGCGGGTCCGGATGCGCAGGATTTTATCGCTGATATTGGTGAACTCCATGGGCGGCGCTTTACTGAGCAAATCATCCTCGGCGTTATCCACGATGAAACTGCCCATCTTGCGCACTTCGATTGCCTTGGCTCCTGCCAAGCGGTTCAGGCGCGCCTGAAACAGGGGCACGATGATGAACTGGGGCGAATAGAGCGCCAGCGCAATGCTTGCAACAACCGGCTCAACCCAAAACATATACCCCAGAATAAACACCAGAGTCCCGAGCTGCAACAAAGGCCCGGACACCGCAGAGCCGGAAAATCCGCCGAGCTTTTCCACCTCGGAGGACAACATCGAGACAACCGCCCCTTCGTTCACGCCTTGGCCCTCCTGACTGCGCGCCTTGATGGCCACAGGCGGGATCACCGTATAAATGCAGTAATAAACCGAAGCCCGCAAAGAATGCACAATTCTGGCCGAAATCAATTCCCTCTGGGTCCGCATCGCCAGCTTTAGTCCGGCGGCAATCACCAGCGCCAGCAGGTAATACAGGCTCAGGCGGATCAACTGGTTTTTGTCGCCATTGGCAACCGCCTCGTCCAGCAAACGGCGCTGTAATTCAAGCGGAATAGGGGCCAGCGGCAAAAGCGCCAGAGTTAACAGGATCACCCAAAGCTGCGGGCGCAAGGAATTGGCGAAAATATAGCGGTAAATGGATTTGGGCATGCCCGGCCTTCCCTGAGGGGGATTGCCCTACTCCGTTCGGCACAACCCACTGTAGACCTTTGTGCTGCCATGCCCGCCGCACCAAAACAAGGCGGAGCGCGCCCTTGTCACGCCGAGTTTATGGCCTGTGCTGAAAGTTGATCCTGCCAATCGTCAGGTGCCCGCATCCAGATGCACGCGGCAGGAAATCAGCTCGGCCTCCGGATCCGATGGCTCTTTGGTCAGGGAAAGCTGGCACCGGTCGGGCAATAACACCACTTCGCGCCGCGCCAACAAGGGGTTTTGCCCCGGAAAACACACATAGGTTCCATTAGTGCTGGTATCGCGCAAATAGGCCTTGTTGGCACGGATTTCCAAAGTGGCATGCATGCGCGACACCCACAGACGCGGCACAACCAGATCACAGGTTTCCGAGCGCCCAAGGGTCATACCGGCCGTATCGGAGCAGGTGAAAACCGCCCCCTGATAGCTGAGTTCCAGCATTACCCCTCCGCCAGAAGCATGGGGCTGCGCCACACCGACAGCTGTTTGGGCCGGTGATGTGTAATGCGTGGCGTTTTCCATGCCCAGCCCCGCAAAGGAATACACCCGCGCGCCTTCGGCTTTGCCCTTGAAGCGCCATTTCTCCAGAAACCGCATTGCAGCCTGTTGCGGTTCTGCCAGATGTTGAAAAAATGCCTGACTGCACAGGGCCTCCCCCGGATTGGCATAGCCCGCAAGCCGCGCGGTGGTATTGACACAATCCCCGAAAATATCGCCCCGCGCATGCAGGACAGGCCCGAAATCCATGCCGCAATGCACCGACAAGGCGCTATCCTCGGCCATGGTCAGCATCTCTGCGGCGGCCTGAAATGCCGGTTGCGGATCCGCAAAGGTGCAGAGGATATCATCGCCCTTGGAATGCACAAAACGCCCGCCGTGGGATTCGGTAATCTGGCGCAGCTTATCCAGACAAGCGGCAATTTGATTGAAAGCTGCTGCATTGCCGATGGATTCATACAGGGCCGTTGAGCCGGAAATATCGGCCACCAAAACTGCGGTATCGGTTCCTAACATACAACCCCTCGAATCACTTGTCGTCCAATGCGGAAAACTTATCACAGGGGCGACAGAATCGGATAGGTTTCGCGCCAACAAAAGAGGCGCGCTTTGCGCGCATGCCTCCGGCGGGGATATTGGGACGAATTCGAAAGAAAAGGCCGGGCGTTTTTTGCGCCCGGCCTATTTGTTTTTTTAGATAAGGAGGACGGCCTTAGTTTTTGGCTTTGTCCACCATCTTGC
Organism: Amylibacter sp.; assembly: GCA_027083485.1. Classification (GTDB taxonomy): domain Bacteria; phylum Pseudomonadota; class Alphaproteobacteria; order Rhodobacterales; family Rhodobacteraceae; genus Amylibacter. Next base: position 3,961 of record JALWOO010000219.1, read on the forward strand.
CGGCGGAAATCCATGGCATCATTGCGCGCAGGGTTTCGCCGACTTTTTCGATCTGGTGTTCGTCGTTGATGCGACGGGTTGCCTTGAATGACGGTTGGCCAACAGCGTTTTCCAGCATGAAGTCGCGCACGAATTTGCCGTTCTGGATGTCTGCCAGCACCGCTTTCATGCGGGCTTTGGTTTCATCATAGGGCAGGATGCGCGGGCCGGAGACATATTCGCCGTATTCCGCGGTGTTGGAGATCGAGTAATTCATGTTGGCGATACCGCCTTCATAGATCAGATCCACGATCAGTTTCACTTCGTGCAGACATTCGAAATAGGCCATTTCAGGCTCGTAACCGGCCTCGACCAGTGTTTCAAAGCCCATGCGGATCAACTCGACCAGACCGCCACACAGAACCGCCTGTTCGCCGAACAGATCGGTTTCGCATTCCTGACGGAAATTGGTTTCGATGATGCCCGAACGCCCGCCACCGATGGCGGAACAATAGGACAGGCCGATTTCCATGGCTTTGCCGGAGGCGTCGTTTTCAACCGCGACAAGGCAAGGCACGCCGCCGCCTTTGGTGAATTCGCCGCGCACGGTATGGCCCGGACCTTTGGGGGCCATCATGATGATATCGATGCCGGGTTTGGGTTCGATCAGGCCGAAATGGATGTTCAGACCATGGGCGAATGCCATGGCGGCCCCTTCGCGCAGGTTGTCATGCACGTATTTCTTATAGGTATCGGCCTGCAGTTCATCGGGCATTGTGAACATGATCAGGTCACACCAGGCGGCAGCCTCGGCGATGCCCATGACCTTCAGGCCTTCGCCTTCGGCTTTGGCCTTGGAGGGGGAGCCGTCGCGCAGGGCAACAACCACGTTTTTGGCACCGGAATCGCGCAGGTTCAGCGCGTGGGCGTGGCCTTGGGAGCCATAGCCAAGAATGGCTACTTTCATGTCTTTGATCAGGTTGATATCGCAATCGCGGTCGTAAAATACGCGCATGGTTTTCTCCGTCTGGATATGGTTTCTGCGGGCAGTATACAGGGAAACCGGCAAAACGGGTTTCGAAAGTTATAGCTTTCGACAGGTTTATGAAATTTTCATTTGATATTTATATATTTTCCGAATAATTCATGCGCATGTTGGATGATCTCGACAGACGCCTGTTACGCTTATTGCAGGATGATGCCTCTTTGGGCAGTACAGAGCTGGCCAGCCGCGCCGGTGCCTCTGCCGCGTCTTGCTGGCGGCGAATCGAGCGGATGCAGCGGGACGGCATCATAACCGGATACCGCGTAGAAATCGCCCCCAAGGCTCTGGGACTGATGGTGGAGGTTTCCTTGCGGGTGTCTCTGGACAAGACCCAGTCCAATGCCTTTGACGAATTTATCAAACAGGCGCGCAAAATCCGGCATGTGAACGAGATCCAGACATTTCTGGGCCGCGTCGATGTGCGTCTGAATGTGCTGGCGCGCGACATGGCGCATTATCAGGAAATCTATCGCCGCCAGATCCTGGCCCTGCCCCATATCGCCGATATCGAGGCGCTTATGCTGGTGGCCAACGTCAAGAACAGCGAGGCCCTGCCCCTGTGATTGATCTGGACGATACCGACCGCGCCATTCTGCGCGCCCTGCAAGCGGATGGCAGCCAGAGTGCTGCTGCCGTGGGCAAGAAGGTGGGCCTGTCCCAGCCGGCCTGTTGGCGCCGGATCAAGGCCCTGCAATCCGCCGGTGTGATCCGTCCGCGCGCGGTGGTGCTGAACAAAGAGGCGCTGGGGTTCGGGGTCAGCGTGTTTCTGGGCATCAAGCTGGCCACCAAGGGGCGCGTGTCGCTGGAGGATTTCGAGCGCGCCGTTACCGCCATTCCCGAAGTGCAGGTCGTGCAACATGTTTTGGGCCTGTATGATTACCGGCTGAAGGTCATCGCCCGCGATCTGGCCGATTTCGAGCGGGTCTTGCGCCGCCGGATCATGACCCTGCCCGGTGTGGGCGATGTGGAGGCCAATGTGGTGCTAAGCGAGGAGCGCCGCGAAATCGCCCTGTGATTATTCCACCACCAGATTTGAAATCACCGCTTTTATTTTGCCATCCGTATCATCGCTGTCCGCGGTAATTCCCAAACCGACCAACACGCCTTTTTCCTGCTTGAAGGCGCGTTTGAAATCCTGTTCCAGATCCACGCTTTCGGAAAACCGGCCCTTGCCCGCAGCCCTTTGCGCCACGGTTTTCAGGGTCTTGGGACCATAGGGGCTGAACAGCACCTGCCCGCGTTTGTAATCCCCGCCCCAGACATAAACCAGCGCGCGGGTATTCGGGTTGGTCAGCAATTTTCGCGCCGATGCCTTGGCCATCTTTTCCGCTGATGCCGGATCCACAAACACAAAATACAGCGCCAGATTGCGGTCATCCCCGCCCTTTTGGGTTAAATCCGTAGCCTTGACGGACTCCGTTACTGCCCAGTTCCAGGCAGCTTTGGTCGCGTTGGCGATGCTCTTGGGCGCACGGCGGTACAGCAGGGAAACCGTGCCGTCCGAGCCGACATCCAGCACATCCCCCTTCAGCTCGTAATCATTGCTCCACAGGCGTAAAAACCCCTGCTCCACCCAGTTCTTGTCAAACCGGATCGCCTCGCTGCTGACAGGAAAGGCCACGATCACCAGCGTCGCCGCCCATAAAACATTCTTGAAAAACCGCATAACATCCCCTTTTGCTGCGTGAATTCATGCCTGCACCACTCCCCGATCAAACGCCAATCAAATTCGCGTCAGGAGTTGATCCACATCAACAGCCAAGCTTTTGACAAATAAAAATAAATATGCAATTTTCCCGAATTAGGGGAATTTAGCGCGTAACCGAGGATATTACATGGACACCGATAAAATCCCCGCCAAGCCCGCGTCACGGCCGGACAAGGTCTCTATGTGGCGCCATATCCAGATGTTTCGCGAGGATATTTTTTCCTCGCAACCGGCCAAACTCTACCGCGCATGGATGGCCGAATTC
>JALWOO010000220.1 GCA_027083485.1 Amylibacter sp.
CAAAAACAACTGTGCCCAGACCGGCCCTGCATCCGCCACAACAAATTGGGGAAGGAAGGCAAGGAAAAACACCGCGACTTTGGGGTTGAGAACCGCGACAATAATACCTTGGCGAAACACTTTGCCGTAGTTCTTTGTTAGCGGCACGCCCTCTGCTACAAAGGAACCACCACCGGAGCGGATGGCCTGAATGCCGAGCCAAATCAGGTAAATAGCCCCGACCCACTTCACCAGGGAAAAGGCCAGCGCAGAGGTGGCCAGAATTGCCGAGAGTCCGGCCGCCGCCATCAAAACGTGACCAAAAGCACCGGTCCAGATGCCGAACAAAGCGGCAAAACCGGCTTTGCGGCCGCCGCGAACGGTCTGCCCCATGATAAAGGCAATATCCGGTCCCGGTGACAGGTTCAGCAAGACGGCTGCTGTTAAAAAACCGGCCCAATGCAAAAGGCTATAGTCAAACATACAATTCTCCTCGTAACAAAGTTGCCAATTTTACTATATTTTTGTTGTTTTGTTGCGCTGCAGCATTGACCTCTGTGCAACTGCAGCATACACCGGCAAAGCAAACCATGACCCGTTGATCCCTTCAAGGGGTTTCTGTCCGAAGTCCAAAAGCGAGCCTTTGCCATGATTCTGCCTGACCTTCTAAACCTCTGTGCGGCCTCACTCCCTGCTGTGGAAAATGTGGTTGCCAAAGCCAAAGAAAACCTGCGTTCCTTGGTGACGGCCAACGGGCGTATCAGCAGCGGTTTGATCGAGGAAAATCAGGTAGCAGCCCATGCGCTTTCGTGGTTTTCAACCTATCTGGAATCCCTGCGCCAAATGCACCGCTGGGCGGCTGCACTGGACAAGGAAGGCCAGTTTGGCGATCTGGAAAAACTAATCTTGCAAGTGGCCTTTGGGGAATACCTCTGGCAGATCTGGGGCGGTATCCCCATGTCACAGGGCGAAATCGCCCGTTTGCAGGATTTGGGTCTCTCCCAAGAAGACCAGATGGCCATTGCCGCTGAGTCTGTTCAAATCCTGACCCAGCAAGGCAATACACAGACCGCCCGTTCGCGCCTGATTGATCTGATGCTGGAACGGGACGGCACGGCCACGGTCGGGCGCACCGGTCTGGATGACGAACTGGAAATGGTGCGTGAGCAGTTCCGCCGATTTGCCGATGAACAGGTGATCCCGCATGCCCATGAATGGCATCTGAAGGATGAATTGATCCCGATGGAGATCATCGAACAAATGTCCGAACTGGGCGTGTTCGGTCTGACCATCCCCGAGCAATACGGCGGTTTCGGCATGTCCAAGGCCACCATGTGCGTGGTCTCCGAAGAATTGTCGCGCGGTTATATCGGTGTTGGCTCGCTGGGCACCCGCTCCGAAATCGCCGCCGAGCTGATCCTGTGCGGCGGCACCGAGGAACAGAAACAGAAATGGCTGCCGCTGATTGCCTCTGGCGAAAAACTGCCAACAGCGGTGTTTACCGAACCCAACACCGGCTCCGATCTCGGCTCCCTGCGCACCCGCGCGGTGAAGGATGGTGACGAATACACCATTACCGGCAATAAAACATGGATCACCCACGCCGCGCGCACCGATGTGATGACCCTGCTGGCGCGCACCGATCCGGACACCACGAATTATTCCGGCCTGTCGATGTTTCTGGCGGAAAAAACCCGTG
>JALWOO010000221.1:0-882 GCA_027083485.1 Amylibacter sp.
CTCTTTCTCCGCGCCGACCAGTCCGATATTGGAAGGGACAAGGTGCAAAGTCGGCAGGGTCGTTTTCAATATGGTATCACTGATCTTTTTGGCGCCGATGAGAACATGGTAGATATTGTATTCGTAATCGTTTCGGTGGTATCCGAGACTGGTGGTGGCGTTGGCCTGCGGATCGGCGTCGATCAGCAACGCGCTCTTTTCGGCGACCGCCAAAGAGGCGGCCAGATTGACGGCTGTCGTCGTTTTGCCGACACCGCCTTTTTGGTTGGCTATCGTGATTATTTCGCTCATCTCAGACTTGTTACCCTTCTTTCGTCGATGGTCAGCGAGCCGTCTTCTCGTCAAACGGCACGCTCCATTTTTATCCGTTCGTTTCCGTGATGCACATCGAATTTTCTGCTATGTTCGAATTCTATTCTATAGTTGCTAAAAATCTGCTTCCATGCCGGAAGCGTTTCAAAGTGTCGAAGGTATCGTTCAAGCAGCTCCATCGGCGTGATCCGGATATCCAAAACACCGAATTCCGGGGGTGCGGACACCAGATTGAGCCCGATGCCGACCATCACGACCCCACCCTTTTTCCGCGTGATGCAACCCCCGACTTTACGGTCCCGGAGATAGAAATCGTTGGGCCATTTGAGCCACACTTTCGAACCTGTTTCAAAAAGTGTCATTTTCATCAAATATCCGAAATAGATCGAGAGGGCGGCGGGCGGCAGATCCTTCGGCAAACGGGAGACAGGCCAGGCGACGGAGGCGAAAAAGTTGCCGGGTGAAGCCAGCCACCGGTTGCCGCGACTGCCGACGCCGTCGGTCTGCATCTCGGCGATGACGGCGCAGGGGATTTCCACCGCCTCCCGCTCGACCCGCTAGATCAGCCAG
>JALWOO010000221.1:892-1678 GCA_027083485.1 Amylibacter sp.
GGTCGAAGGCAGGGACTCAAAGGAATAGATCTCCAACCCGCCACCTCTTTCCACGCATGTAGGCCGTCGCATCCATCGCCTTTTTGGAGGGGGGCTGCACGGTCATGATCTTCACCGCACCTTTGCGACATGCCACCGTGACCCCCTCTTCATCGACAGCCAGGATCCGGCCCGGCTCACCTTCTACCGATTCCGGGGCGATGTCCAGTAGCTTCAGACCGCTCTCCAGAAAGATCCCGGGCCACCCCTCGTAGGCGCGAAAACGGTGGTAGATCGCTTCGGCCGACATGCTAAAATCGACCAGGCCGTCGCCCTTTCGAATCTTTTTGCAGTAGGATGCGTCGGCATCGCACTGAGGTAAAGGGGCGATGGCAGGAAAATCTCTCAACACCGTCGGGGTCAGATCCGCCGCATCTTCGGCCAGCTGTTCAAAGAGCTCGTTTTTGCGCGTCATCGGCAAAATCTCCCGCACCCGCCACGCCAGCACGGGACCGCTGTCGAGCCCCTCCTCCATCAACATCGCCGTCACGCCCGTGACTTTGTCACCGTGCAGCAGCGCCTCCTGGATCGGACTGGCACCGCGGTATTCTGGCAGCAACGAAGCGTGGAGATTGATACAGGGCGCGATATCGAGAATACGCCGTGGCAGCAGCTGTCCGTAGGCCGCCACGACGATGAAATCGGGGGCGTACCCTTCGATCGTTTCGGCGACACTCTCCCCCTCGAGATTCTCCGGCTGATAGACCGGCAGCCCCGCTTCCAGCGCCGTCACCTTCACCGGCGGCG
>JALWOO010000222.1 GCA_027083485.1 Amylibacter sp.
GATGTGAAATCCTCCCCCTGTCTGACAGCAGCGCGGGCCTGGGTTTATAAACCCAATATCAAGACCCGCGAAAACGTGGCCAAGGCCATTGCTGAAGCCCAACCCGATGACCCGACGGTATTGGCGGCGGATGCGGCCTTTCACGGGATTGTCGGCGGTTTGGAAGACGAGGTCAAAAGCCCGCCTGCGGCCTGCTCTGCCATGGTTTTTGCTGCTGTTATTCAGGCGTTGTTTGACGGGGAAAACGAAGATGCCTTGCAACAAAACTGGCATGATTTGGTGGCCTGCGGGGTGAATATTGCCCAGGGCGGTAATGGTCAGTTGGAGGAAACAGATACTTAGGGGGAAATGATGACACACCCTGACACGACAAAAACGCGAAAATCGGGTATGAATGAATACCGATAGGAAAAAAAGATTAACCAGAGTTAGAGCTGGAAAGGAAAACAGATATGTCAATGCCTGCCGCCCGGATTACAGATATGCATGTATGCCCGATGGTGACACCGGGAACGCCGCCCATTCCCCATGTGGGCGGGCCAATTCTGACACCGGTGACCCCGACAGTGCTGATTGGCAATATGCCCGCCGCCGGCGTCACCAGCAGCTGCATTTGTGTCGGCCCGCCGGACACTATTATCAAAGGATCAATGACGGTGCTGATCGGCAACAAGCCCGCCGCCCGCATTGGCGATTCAACCGTCCATGGCGGCAGTATCGTGACCGGATTTCCAACCGTTTTAATAGGTGGCTGACGTATAAAATGGCTTTGACCCTCCATATCCTCGGCACAGGCGCACAGGCGGACCGGCAAAAGTCGATTGTCATGCAAGGCGACGCTTTGACCATCGGGCGCGCGGATGGCAACGATCTGGTTTTGCCCGATCCCGACCGCGAGATTTCTTCTAACCATGCGGTGTTGCAAACCCATGGCAGCGATTTTGTGGTGCTGGATATTTCCACCAACGGCACGTTTCTGAACGCGGAGACAACGCCGCTTGGCGCAATGCCTTCGCCGTTGAATAACGGGGATGTGTTGCGTATCGGGGCCTATGAATTGCGGGTGGAAATTGATGTTTACACCTCTGACCCGCTTGATGATTTACCCCCGCCCGCGGGCGAGGAGCAGTTGCTGGATGCGGCGGAATTTGCCGGCAAGGGGGGCGATGTTTTCGCCGAGGTGGCCTCTCTGGACCATGACGGTGGCGATTTTCTTGATGATCTGCTGGGCGCAGCCCCGCCCAATGCGATGAATACACCGACGCCGGAATTGGTGCTGGACGGGCAAAATCTGGTGGATGAATTTCTGGATATCGCGCCGGATGCAAACCTTGAGGGCGGTGCCAGTGCGCCGAACCATAGCGCGGCCACCCATGATTTTTTCGCCCCCGGTGCGGGGGAAAACGCGATTCCGGACGATTGGGATGACGATTTCCTGTCAGGCGATCAGGACCCTTTCGCCCCGATTGCCCCTGTGCAGGAAACCCCGCCGGTGGCCCCTGTGCAAGACCCTGTTGATCTGGTGGAAGCCACCCCGCAGCCGGTGCCGGAACCGGCCCCTGTGGAGCCGCCCCCTATGGAGCCTGTGGCTGAGCCGGTTATCAAGGCCCAAAACGACCGAGTAAAACCGGATGCCGCGCGTATTTTCCTGCAGGCGGCA
>JALWOO010000223.1 GCA_027083485.1 Amylibacter sp.
GGCCGCGCGCAGGATCGGATCGTTTTGCAAGGCTTCCCAGGCAGCGGTGGCGCTCATGGTGTTGCGCAGCTTGCGATAGGCGCGCATCAGGGAGCCACGGATCAGCGGGGTTTTCACGCGGTTGGCGGAATAGAGATACCAGCTATAGCTCGCACCACGCTGACAGCCACGCGGTTCGTGGTTGGGCATATCGGGACGTGTGCGCGGATAATCGGTCTGCTGGGTTTCCCAGGTGACGATGCCGGATTTGACATAGATCTTCCAGCTACACGAACCGGTGCAGTTCACCCCGTGGGTGGAACGCACGATTTTATCATGTTGCCAGCGTTTGCGGTACACATCTTCCCAGTCACGGTTTTCGGCAGTGGTTTCGCCGTGTCCGTTGGAAAAGGTATCCAGTCTTTTGGACTGAAAGAAATTCAGGCGGTCGAGCAAATGGCTCATCGGTTTCTCTCCTGTTTTGGGTGAAACCGCCCCGGCATGACACCGGGGCGGGGTGGTGTCGCTTTTACGGGTTCTTGTATTCGGCGCCGGGACGCAGATAGAACCACCAGTTGATCAGAATACAGACGCCATAGAAGATCGCGAAACCATAGAGCGCGTATTCTGGTGTTGTTGCCTTGATCTGTTCGCCAAAGACTTTCGGAATGATGAAAGCACCATAAGCAGCCACAGCAGAAGTCCAGCCAAGCACCGGACCGGCCTGTTCTTTGTTGAACACAACCGCGATGGTACGGAAGGTGGAGCCGTTGCCGATACCGGTGGCGGCAAACAGGATCAGGAACAGGATCATGAAGGGCAGGAAGTAGTCCTGAGGTGTTGCCGAAGCATAGGCCTGTTTCAGGAAGTAAGCCACACCAAGAGCAGAAGCGACCATGATAAAGGAAATGATCTGCGTCACTTTCGCGCCGCCCATTTTATCGGCGATCATACCGCCAACAGGGCGGATCAACGCACCGATGAAAGGGCCCATCCAGGCATACATCAAGGCCGAAGGACCGTCTGCATTCACTACGTTGTGGGTCATAACGCCATCCACCATCAGGTGTTGAAAGCCGAACACAACCTTGATGGCCAGCGCGAATGTGGCCGCATAACCGATGAAGGAACCAAAGGTCATGGTATAGATCACGGTCATTGCCCATGTGTGTTTGTTGTTAAAGATCTTGTATTGGCGCGTCAGGTTCTGGCCAACCGCACCGGGGATCATTTTCAACAGGAACACGGTCAGCGCGATCACGATCGGCAGCACGATCCATTTGGACACCATCAACCCCGAAGTAGGCAAGCCACCCGGAACAGAAGGCAACATCAGCCACAGACCAAAGGCTGCGGTGGCAAAACCCACCAGCAACATGCCGGTGATGATGGCAAAGGCCCCGAGCGGGTTCGGAATGTCGGGCGAAACATGTTCGTCACGAATGTTGTTCATGCCAAACCAGCCGGCAATCGCCAGCGGAACCAGCGCGATCAACCAGACATAACCGGCATTCTGGATGTAGGTCTCGGTGCCTGCCGGAATTTTACCGATCAAGGTGCCCGATGTGTTCACCAGCGTGCGGCTTGCCCCGCCAAACAGACCGAATGTCATTACCAGCGGAATAACGATCTGCATGGTGGTCACACCAAAGTTGCCCAGACCCGCGTTCATG
>JALWOO010000224.1 GCA_027083485.1 Amylibacter sp.
GTTTTCAACTTGGGTGGCATAGAGATTCTCGTTTAAAAATATTCCAGACAGATGATGTTACAAAGAACACAGTGCATTTCCTTGACAAAAGTCATGTTGTGCAGGACTTGATTATCCGCACCCGATGAACAACAACACCGGCAGACGATCGGAGATCACGATATGCCCCAACCCCGTGCTTGGCAACGGATGCTATCCGGCCGCAGGCTGGATTTGCTGGATCCTTCGCCGCTGGACATTGAAATAGAGGACATCGCCCATGGATTGGCCTTTGTGGCGCGCTGGAACGGGCAAACACGGGGCGACCACGCCTATTCCGTAGCGGAGCATTCGTTATTGGTGGAACAGATTTTTGGAGAAATGCACCCGAAAACCGATACGAAATGGCGGTTAGCTGCGCTGCTACATGATGCGCCTGAATACGTTATTGGTGATATGATTTCACCGGTCAAAGCGGCTGTTGGCCCGGACTATGGGCAATTGGATGACCGTCTGACGGCCGCAATTCATATCCGCTTTGGGTTACCCGCCGTGATACCCGCATTGATCAAGAAACAGATCAAAAAGGCCGATATTATCAGTGCATGGCTGGAAGCCACCCAAATCGCCGGCTTTTCGGAAAACGAGGCGGACAAGCTGTTTGGCAGGCCGGATGCAGCGATTGTGAGAGGGCTTGAAATACGCCTGCGACCACCCTTGCAGGTTCGGCGGGATTTCACCGCAAGACATGCAGTTCTGCTGGAAAAAACACCCTAACGCGGGCTGCGTTTGGCCAAAATGCGCTGCAACGTCCGCCGGTGCATGTTCAAACGGCGAGCCGTTTCCGACACATTTCGGTCACACAGTTCAAATACCCGTTGAATATGTTCCCAACGCACCCGATCCGCAGACATGGGGTTTTCCGGCGGGGGTGGTTTATCACCGGCAACAGCAAGCAAGGCATTGGTCACATCTGTGGCATCTGCCGGCTTGGACAAATAATCGGTAGCCCCGATTTTCACAGCGGCAACAGCCGTTGCAATCGCACCGTATCCGGTCAGGACCACAACCCTTGCTTCGGGGCGTTTGCTCCGCAGAACCTCAACCACATCAAGGCCGGTTCCATCCTCGAGACGCAAATCAACCACAGCATAGGCTGGCGGTGTCGCAGTGCAAAAGGCGCGCCCCGCTGCTACGGAGGCAAGCGCCGTGGTTTTAAACCCGCGCTTGTCCATGGCCCGCGCCAAACGGCGACGGAACGGCTCGTCATCATCCAAAATGAGAAGAGAATTATCTTCTCCGATATCCTGAAGCTGCCGTTCGACCATCGTAGCGGGTATCCTACCTAAATCCTGTGCGTTTTACTTGTTTAATCGCAAAGGCCCTTTAGGTCAATTGTTCCGAAGCTGGCCAATCAAGAGTGTTGTTTTACAAAACAGGCAACAGATTCGGCCATTTCTTCAGGGGTGGTATCGCGCTTGTAGTAATTCCAGAAACCGTCCGGCCCGACCAGATAGGTAAAGGTCGAGTGATCCATCAGGTAATCCTCCGGATCATCCCCGTTTTTACGATAGTAGGTTTTATAGGCTTTGGAGGCGGCTTTGACCTGCTCGGGGGAACCGGTAAGCCCGATCATGCGTTCATGCACGTTCTCGGCAAAATCACCCAC
>JALWOO010000225.1 GCA_027083485.1 Amylibacter sp.
CGCCTCTATGGCACGCGGAGCAATGACACACTCAAAGCCCTGAAAGGGGACGATGACATTTATGGCGACGCGGGAAATGACCGCCTGTTCGCCGGCAGCGGGAACGATCACGCAAATGGCGGCGCGGGTAACGATGTGATTTTCACAGGGGTTGGCAATGATATTGCTTATGGCGGAACCGGAAATGACCGGGTTTTTGCGGGCGTCGGAAATGATACGGTTTTCGGGGGAGCCGGTCACGATACCCTGCACGGGGGCGATGGCGACGACCGTTTATCCGGCGGCGCAGGCGGCGGGAACAAGCTCTGGGGCGGTGCAGGTGCCGATGTATTTGTCATTTCGCCCAGCCAACACCTTGCAAGGGATCGTGTGATGGATTTCCAGGCAGGCACTGACAAAATAAGCCTGTCCGGTGCCACTGCGCAAAGCTTTGACGAACTGTCATTTCGCACCACGGCATTGGGTGTTGTCGTAGATTATGGCAACGGCGATGTTCTGGTGCGCAACGTCACCCAAGAGACGATCGCGGACAGCAGCAACTTCCTTTTCGATGGCGGCACACAGCAAGTCGGGGCAGATGCCCTTTCAGGCAAACCCGGTCCCGTCACAATCCCCGCTCCGGTGGCTGGTATCAACTTTGTTGGAACCGATGCAAATGACTCCCGCCACGGACTGGCAGGGGACGACAAACTGGCTGGCCACGGCGGCAATGATGAATTGCAAGGGCGCGACGGGAAAGACCGGCTTTTCGGGGGCACCGGGGATGATACCCTTTCCGGAGACAACGGTAATGACCGGCTGTTTGGTGGTGATGGCGCAGACAGGCTTTCGGGTGGCAAGGGCAACGACCGGTTGTTTGGCGGAGCTGAGAACGACACGCTTGTTGGCGGTCGGGGCGACGATGTGCTAACCGGCGGCGAAGGCTTGGATGTTCTGATTGGCGGGAACGGGGCAGATGTGTTTGTCTTTGACGCCAGCACAGCCTGGCGCGAGCGGGTGCTAGATTTTGAAACCGGCACCGATACAATCCGCCTGAACGGCACCACCGACAGCCGGTTTGCCGATTTGGAAATAACTCAAGCCACCCTTGACGAAGGCACAGGTGTGATTGTCAATTTTGGCAACGGATCGCTGTTTTTGCTGGATACAACGGTGGACGCAATCAACAATGCGGGCAACTTTGAATTTCTGTGATCTTCAAGGCGTGTCTTCATTTCCCCCCTCGCACCGGAGAGAAGGGATAAAGATGGTCACGCCTAAGGGCGTTTCACGATGCCCTTGTCGATCCAGACCTGCAGCACCGCCAAGACCAGCTCGCTGAAACCCGCGTCGTTGATATGGGCGTCCAAATCCAGAAGTGTCACATTTGGTGGACAGGCCGCGCGCAGCGCGCGCGCAAAGGCGGCCATGCCATCGGCATCATGCAGCGGCGCGCCTTCGCGGTCCCATTCGTTGCAGCCCTGTGTGGGCAGGATCAATGTCACCGGCGCGCGGGCCTCTGACAGCTGTTTGCAAATCGCCTGTGCCACCTCGCGGCGTTCCTCCGCCCCCAGCAGGATCGAGGACAGCAACCTGTTGTGGGCGTGAACCTCATAGCCTTTGAACCGCTCGGGTAGCGGTTGCCAGCCGACCACATCCACCAGATCATAACACCCGGGCGCAATGATCTGCGGGATTCCGGCACGCCCTGCGTTGGTCATCCGGTCCGGACCGGCGGAAATGGCACTGCCCATGATGTGGTTGGTCAGTTCCTGCGGCGCAAAATCCATCACGGCGGCAAAGGCCCCTTCGGCGGCGAGGCTCTCGAACGCCCGCCCGCCCATGCCGGTGGCGTGGAAAACCGCCACTTCAAAGCCCATGTCCTCGAGCGCCGGTTTCAGGCTCACCATATAGCGCAGCACGGTTTTGCCAAAGCTGGTCATGCCAATCAAAGGCCGGTCGCGTTTGGGCGGCTCCACCGCCCGCGCCGCCCCCAGCACCGCGCCTGCGGCCTGTGACAGGGAGGCCTTGCACACGGAATTGAGGCCATACAATCCCCCCGCCCAGAGGATCATCTGGATATCCGCCGCCAGCCGCTCCGGCGGGATCAAGGGCGAAAAGCTGACGGTGGAAACCACATATTTCGGCACGCCAAGCGGCAGCGCCTGACACAGGTCCAGCGCCAGATCGGTGCCCATGGTGCCCCCCAGCACGATCACCCCGTCAAACCGCCCCTCGCGCCAGAGCCGCAGCGCCAGCGTGGCGGCACCTTCGGCCATGATCTGCATGGCGGTGTTTTCGTCGCCGCTGTCTATCGCCGCCCTGATCGAACTGCCGCCCGCCTCTGCCACGTCGTGTTTGGAATAATCGGTGGGGGCCTCCGGATCGCCCAACACCGACACATCCATCGTTGCCACCTGCCCGCCCTGATTGCGGATCACATCGGCCAGATAGTTCAACTCGGCGTCTTTGGTGTCATAGGTTCCGACGACCAGAATGGTTTTCTGCATGGGGTTTGCTCCTTACAACTGAATCCAGGCGGTTTTCAGATCATAGTATTTGTCCATCGCATGCAGGGATTTATCATGGCCGTTGCCCGACTGTTTCACCCCGCCCAAAGGCACGGTCAGATCAGAGCCGCCATAGGTGTTCACATGCACCACCCCCGCCCGCACATCGCGCACCATGCGATGCGCCCGCGACAGGTTGGCCGTCCAGACCCCCGCCGCCAGCCCGTATTCGGTGGAGTTGGCCAGCGCCACGGCCTCGGCATCACTGCTGAAACGGGATACGGCCAGCACCGGGCCAAAGACCTCTTCCTGCGCCACGCGGTCCTGTGGCGACACGCCGGTCAGGATGGTGGGTTCCATGTACCACCCGCCCGTGTCCTGCAAAATCCGCGCGCCCCCCAGCGCCAGCTCCGCCCCCTGTTCCAGCGCGCCGGCAACAAAGGCAAGGTTGCCCTCCAGTTGGCCAAGGTTGTTCACCGCCCCGATCTGGCTGTCCAGCTCCAACGGATCGCCCACCTTCATCGCGGCGGAATAGCGGGCCAGCGCGGCAATGAAATCGTCGTGGATGCTGTCTTCGACCAACAGGCGCGAGCCGGCGACACAGACCTGCCCCGCGTTGCGGAAAATCGCCATGGCCGCGGTTTTCGCCGCCTGTTCCAGATCCGGCGCATCGGCAAAAACAATGTTGGGGGATTTGCCGCCCAGTTCCAGATAACAGCGTTTCAGATTGGAACGCGCCGAATATTCCAGCAACCGGCGCCCGACAGGGCCGGAACCGGTAAACACCAGAATATCCACATCCATCGACAGGGCCAAAGCCTCGCCGACAACAGACCCCTGCCCCGTGACCACATTCAGCACCCCGTCCGGCAAGCCTGCCTCTGACGCCAGTTCCGCAATCCGCAACAGGCTCAGCGAGGCGGTTTCCGCCGGTTTCAGCACCACACTGTTGCCCGCCGCCAGTGCGGGCGCGAGCTTCCATGAGCCGATCATCAGCGGGAAATTCCACGGCACAATCGCTCCGACAACCCCAACCGGTTCGCGATGCACCAGCCCCAGCACATTGTCGGCTGTGGGGGCAATTTCGCCATAAAGCTTGTCCAGCGCTTCGGCGTAATAGCGGAAGGTGGCGGCGGCGGAACCGGCCTCGGCCTTGATCGCCATGGAGATTTCGGTGCCATTGTCGCGCACCCCGAGAACCGCCAGTTCCAG
Organism: Amylibacter sp.; assembly: GCA_027083485.1. Lineage (GTDB taxonomy): Bacteria > Pseudomonadota > Alphaproteobacteria > Rhodobacterales > Rhodobacteraceae > Amylibacter. Next base: position 3,702 of record JALWOO010000225.1, read on the forward strand.
CGCGTTTTCCTCGATCAGATCGGCAAGCCTGTGCAAAACCTTCTTGCGCCCGGCCGGTGCCATGCGCGACCAGCGGCCATCGTCAAAGGCGCGTCGCGCAGAGGCGACCGCCTTGTCCACATCCGCCGCCGTGCCCCGCGTCAGGGTGGTGATTACCTGTCCATTGATCGGGGAAAGTACTTCCTGCGGCGTTCCCGTACCACTTTGCCACGCGCCTTCGATAAAGAGTTTTTGCGGTGGAATAATCTGGTGGCGAAGCTGGTTGATGCGTGACTGGTCGACCATTTTTTGGCTTTCTGTTGTTTATAGTCCCGCCAGACCCGCAGAAAATGCAGCAGCAGAACAATGACGATCATAAGGAACAGGATCATGGCGATGGGCCTGTCGATGAAATCAAAGGGGGTTTTTACCCGCGCCATACCGGCACGCAGTTTGACCTCCATAATCCCGCCCAGCACCATGCCAAGGATAATCGGCACAATCGGCAGGGACAGACGTTTGAGGATAAATCCCAGCACCCCGAAAGCCGCCGCCAGCACGCAATCGGTGGCAGAATTGCGCAGGCTGTAAACCCCGACAAAGCTCAGTACCAGCACACACATGCCAAGGAAACGGTTGGGAATATTTACCACTTTTATCAACTGGTTGGTGGCAATCAGCAGGAAAATCACCACCAGCACATTCAACACCAGCAGCGCGATATACAGGGCGACCACAAAATCCATCCGGTGCAAAAACAACCCCGGACCGGGGATCACGTTATGCACATAAAACACGCTGAGCATCATGGCGGTAAGCGCCTCGCCCGGAATGCCCAGCGCCAGCAGCGGCACCATGGCAGCCGCCGGCACCGCGTTGTTGGAGGTCTCCGCCGCGATCAACCCTTCGCTTGAACCGTGGCCGAAATCTTCGGGCCGTTTGGAGGTTTTCTGCGCGTAGGTGTAGCTCATGAATTGGGCGGTGAATTCCCCCACGCCCGGGATCATCCCCATCAGCACCCCGAAGGTGGCAGATACAGCGGCCACGCGCGGATGGCGGGCCAGTTCGCGAAACCCCTGAAAGAACGAGCCGCGCAATTTGGTCATGCGGACCTTTTCGTCCTCGCTATAGAGCAGGATAAACGCTTGCGAGAGCGCAAACAGCCCCAGCACCACCACAATCAGGTTAACCCCGCCCGACAGCCAGCTTTGATCAAAGGTATAACGTTTGGTGTATTTCACAGGTTCAAGCCCGATGGTGTTCAGCCAGATCCCGAATGACGCCATCGCCGCCGCAATCAGCGATTGTTTGCGATGTGCCGTGACCACCAGAATGATCCCCAAAAGCGCCGCCAGAAATATTTCGCGCGAGCCGAACATCGGCGCGATTCTGGCCAGAACCGGCGCAAACAGGATCAGGCAGATAACCGAAAAAATACCACCGAAAAACGACGAACTATAGGCCAGCGCAAGCGCGCGGCGGGCTTCGCCGCGCGTGGTCATCGGGAAACCGTCATAGGTGGTTAACGCGTTAACAGCCGTCCCCGGTGTATTGATCAGGATCGCCGGAATAGAGCCGCCATACATGGAAGACCCGTAAATCCCCAGCAGCACCGTCAGCCCCACAATCGGATCCATGGAAAAGGTCGCCGGCAGTAAAATCGCAATCGCCACCGCAGGCCCGACACCCGGAATAGCCCCGATCAGCACCCCGCCAACAGAGCCGACCAGCAACGCCAGCCCCACATCCCAGCGGGCCAGAATCTCGATACCAGAAAGGAATACATCCATGACCGACCCCTAAAAATTCAGAATGAAAAAGCTGCGCAATGCGTCGGGCAGATATTCATAGATCAGGCCGCCCGGGATTTTCACATCCAGAAAGCCTTTGAACATCACCACGACCGCAACCCCGAACAGCACCGAAATCCACAGCATTTTGCGGCTGTGATAGCCCAGCCGCCAGGACAACAGCGGCGCGAAAATCAGGGTTGCAGGCAGATAGCCGATGATCGGTACCAGCCAGACATAGACCAGAAACCACAGCGCATATTCCAGCGATGCCAGCCAGACGCCCGCCTCGCGCAGATCATAGCGGTTCAGATAACGCCTTGAACGATGGCGCGGCCGCATCCACAAATGCAGCCCGCCAAACACCAGCATGCCGATCACACCGACGGCAGGCCAGAAACGCGGCTGGGCAAAGAACTTGGTGCGGTTTTTCCACACGGTCTGATCCGGCAGCATCACCACCAGCAGCAGGGAAATCAGCACAAAAGCAACCGCAAAAACGATTTGCCCGGCTTTGCGCCCTGCCTGCTCTTCCTCGATTTCTTCGCTCATGCCTGCCTCCCCGCAAACCACGGGCCGGAAATGCACCGGCCCGCTTGTCGTTTGGTATTATTTGAGGATTTCACCGATACGGGCAACGGTTTTCTTGTCTTCCTCGATGCGCGCCGCACTATCCGCCGCATTCATCCAGTACACCAGCGCGCCGGTTTGTTCGGCGATCTTCTGTGCCCGTTCGCTCTGCATGGTTTTGGCAGCAGAAGCCGCGATCTTGTCGCGCACATCCTGCGGGGTGTCCTTCAACACAAACAACCCGTTCCAAAGCGCGATATCCAGCGACTTGTCCAGCTCCCCCACGGTGGGCGTATCGGGCACCAGTGAAATCCGCTGATCGGTCACGGCAACCAGCACATTCACCTTGTCCAGACAGGGCAGGATCAATTGCAGCGTGGTGTTGATCACATCCGCATCGCCCGAGGCCAGCGTGTTGCAATCCAGCGCATCAAAGGCTGCGTCAGACCCCCATTCAAACCCCGCATTCACGGCAAAGGCTTTGGTCACCTGTGTCGGCGTCAACACGTCACCGAAATGCCCTAGCGCCAATTCATGGCTCTTGGCGTACTCCACCATTTCCGCCGCCGTCGCATAGGGCGCGTCTTTGGAGGCAGCGATTACGAACGGATAGGTCAGGAAAATCCCGACGGGATCGAATTTTTCCGGTGACAGCTCGTCAATGCCGATCTCGTGGCCAATGACAGCAACCGCCGGCACAAAGGAGCCGATCGTATAGCCATCCGCCGGTGCCATCGCCACATCAATTGCCCCCGGGAATGGTCCACCACCGCCCCCCGGTTTATTC
>JALWOO010000226.1 GCA_027083485.1 Amylibacter sp.
CCATGGTCAGGCGATGGGAGGGCGCGCCTGATGTCAGCCGAAGTCCAGAACACCGCCTTGTCGCTGTATGAGCAACTGCCGGTTTTGCAAATCATGATCCCGTTTCTGGCGGGGCCGCTGATCGTGTTGTTTGGCAGCCGTGCGCTGGCATGGCCTATGGCTTTTGCCGCCAGCATTGCAGCGCTGGTCATTGCGGTGTTGCTGTTGTTGCAGGTGATTGATGGCGGCTTTATCAGCTATCATCTGGGGGGCTGGGCACCGCCGATCGGGATCGAGTACCGGATCGATGCGGCCAATGCGCTGGTGCTGGTGCTGATTGCTCTGATCGCCGTGGTGGTGCTGCCTTTTGCCAAAGTCTCCGTTGCTGCCGAAATTCCACGCCGTCACCACGCACTGTTTTATGCGATGTTTATGCTGTGCTTTACCGGCCTGATGGGCGTGGTGATCACAGGGGACGCCTTTAACGTCTTTGTTTTCCTCGAGATTTCCTCTCTTTCCACCTATGTTCTGGTGGCCAAAGGAGCCAGCAAGGACAAGCGCGCCCTGAGCGCGGCCTATGATTACCTGATTATGGGCACCATTGGCGCGACCTTCTTTGTGATCGGGCTGGGCTTTTTGTATATGGCCACCGGCACGCTGAATATGGCGGATCTGGCGGACCGGATCGCGCTGCTTGGTCCCAACCGCACGGTGCAGGCGGGGTTTGCCTTTATCGTGATCGGCATGGCGCTGAAGGCGGCAATGTTCCCGCTGCATCACTGGTTGCCGAATGCCTATAACTATGCGCCTTCGGCGGTAACGGTATTTTTGGCCGCAACGGCGACCAAGGCGGCGGTTTATGTGATCCTGCGGTTTATGTTTTCGGTGTTTCAGCCGGAATTTGTCGCCGATAGCGGCATTGCCACCTATATCATCGGGCCGCTGGCGGTGCTGGCGATGTTCGTGGCCAGCTTTATTGCCGTGTTCCAGAACAATTTCAAACGCATGCTGGCCTATTCCTCGATTGCGCAGATCGGCTATATGCTGCTGGGGATTTCGTTTTTCAACCACAACGGCCTGACCGCCACCATGGTGCATCTGTTCAACCACGGTATCACCAAAGCGGCGCTGTTCATGGCCGTCGGCGCGCTGGTGCTGCGCACAGGTACCACGTTTTACGACCGCATAGCTGGCATGGGGCGGGTGATGCCCTTTACCGGTGCGGCGGTTGTTGTGGCCGGTCTGTCGCTGATCGGGGTGCCCGGCACGGCGGGGTTTATTTCCAAATGGGTGCTGGTACAGGCCGCATTTGATAACGGCCTGTGGTGGATGGCGCTGGCGATTATGGCGTCGAGCCTGTTGGCAGTGATTTACGTCTGGCGCGTGGTCGAGGCCCTGTATCTGCAAGCGCCGAATCCGGATGCAGTGCATAAAGAGGCCCCGTTGATGATGATCGTGCCGATCTGGATCATGGCAGGGGCAACCGTCTGGTTCGGGTTTGATACATCGCTGACGCTGGGGGCGGCTGAAACAGCGGCCACGGCGTTGTTAAATGGCTCGTCCGGTATGGCGGAAATCGCCACATCGGCATTGCATTAGGGGCAGGGATATGGAAACCAACACATTGATTGCCCTTGCCCTGCTGCTGCCGATTTTGGCGATGGTGGGCAATATGGCGTTAAAAACCCTGCCTAATTTGCGTGACCTCTTTACCCTGCTGTGCGCGGTGCTGACTTTTGGCTCTGTGCTGGGCATCCTGTCCAATGTGGGCAATGGCACCAGTGAAACCGTAGCCCTGTTCGATGTGCTTCCCGGTCTGCCGATCGCCTTTAGCGTGGAGCCGCTGGGCCTGTTGTTCGCGATTGTGGCTTCCGGCCTGTGGATCGTCACCCATATTTACGGCGTCGGCTATATGCGCGGCAACAATGAATCCCATCACGCACGGTTTTTCGCCAGCTTCTCGCTGGCGATTACCGCGTCACTGGGCATTGCTTTTGCATCCAATATGCTGACCCTGTTTTTGTTTTACGAGTTGCTGACCGTGTCAACCTTTCCTCTGGTCGCCCACAAAGGCACGCCCGAGGCCGTGCGCGGTGCGCAGATTTATCTGGGTATCCTGATCGGCACCTCCATTGCGTTTTTGCTGACCGGCATCATCTGGACCTACACCCTTGCCGGAACGCTTGATTTCACCCAGGGCGGCATTTTACAAGGCAAGGTTGCCGGCACATTGGTGCCGATCCTGCTGGCGCTTTATGCCTTTGGCATCGGCAAGGCTGCGCTAATGCCGTTTCACAAATGGCTGCCCGCCGCCATGGTTGCCCCGACGCCTGTTTCCGCCCTGCTGCATGCCGTGGCGGTGGTCAAGGCGGGCGTGTTTACCATGCTTAAGGTCGGTATTTACATTTTCGGCATTGATTTTCTGGCCGAAACCGGCGCGTCCGAATGGCTGATGTGGCTGGCGGCGTTTACGATTATCATGGCCTCGGTGATTGCCATGCAGCAGGACAACCTGAAAAAGCGGCTGGCCTATTCGACGATTTCGCAACTGAGCTATATCACCCTTGGCATGGCGCTGGCGACCAGCATGGGCGTGCTGGGGGGCGGCATGCATATCGCTATGCACGCCATGGGGAAAATCACCCTGTTCATGTGCGCGGGCGCAATTTACGTGGCCACCCATAAAACCGAAATCAGCCAGATGCAGGGGCTTGGCCGCGTGATGCCGATTACCTTCGGGGCCTTCCTGATCGGGGCGCTGTCGATCATCGGCCTGCCACCACTGGGCGGGTCCTGGTCGAAATGGCTGTTGATGCTGGGGGCTGCGGATGCGGGCCAGCAAATCATGATTGCGGTGCTGATGCTGTCTTCCTTGCTGAACGTGGCCTATCTGTTGCCCATCGTCGGGCGCGGGTTTTTCCTGAAAGACGCAGAAAACAACGCCGTTTCCGGCATTCGCGAAGCGCCGCTGCTGGTCTGGCTGCCACCGGCGGCCACGGCCATCGGTTGCGTGGTGCTATTCTTTTATGCAGGGCATCTGCAAGCATTCCTGATGCCGATCACAGGGGTTGGACAATGATAAACCACAGCGAAAACGCACCGGCATCCGGCGAAGACCAGGCCGCCTATGTCAAACGGCTTGAGGCTGAAGGCTATCGCGAGATTTACATCCGCAAGGCCCTGCGCGAACATTTTGACCTGCCGGTTCAAGAGGTTATCAAGGCTTGCACCGGCCTTTCCGTGGCCCGTGAGCTGGAACTCAAGGACCTGCGCGCGCGGTTCCCAACCCTGAACGAAAACCGCCTGACGTGGAAAATTTCGCAAAGCCTGACAATCTCCAAGGATGACGCCCGTATCTGGGCACAAACCATTCTTGCACAGGAGGGGGGAGCCTAGCCATGTCCGAATATGAAACAGATCCGGCAAAGCTGCCGCGTTTGGGGCGGATGCTGCTCTGGGTCGACAAACCCGGTTCCGCAAACAAGATTTTCTATGGGTTGGCGGCAGTGTGCGTTGTGGTGTTCCTGCTGGATTTCACATACGAAAAACACGCCTATTTCGACATCGAACACATCCCCGGTTTTTTCGCCATTTATGGTTTTGTGATGTTCACCGGCCTGATCCTCGCGGCCAAGGCCCTGCGGGTGCTGGTCAAGCGTCCCGAGGATTATTACGGCGACAAAGCGGTGGACAGTGAAATCTACCCCGAAGACCAGTTGGAAAAGGTGAACCATGATGGGCTTTGAGGCATTCCCGACGGCATTTTTATTCCTGATTGGCGGGTTGATCCTGCCCTTGATCCCCAAAGGCCCGATCCGTGGCATGTACATGCTGCTGATCCCGGCGCTGGCAGCGCTGATGGTCTGGAACGTGGGCTTTGGCAATTTTGCACAAGTGCCGTTCTTTGGCTTTGATCTGGAGCTGATGCGGGTGGACGGGCTGTCGCGGATTTTCGTGCTGGTCTTCTGTCTGGCCTCGTTTCTGGGCAATGTTTACGCCTGGCACCTGCGGGATACCACGCAACAGGTGGCGGCGCTGCTCTATGCCGGTTCCGCCATAGGCGCAGCACTTGCGGGTGATCTGATCACGCTGTTTTTCTATTGGGAAGGCACGGCGATTGCCTCGGTGTTCCTGATCTGGGCGCGCGGCACCGAAGGGGCCTTCAATACCGGTATGCGGTACCTGATTATTCAGATCGGCTCCGGCGTGGTGCTGATTGCCGGTGTGGCGCTCTATTACCATGATACCGGTTCGATCCTGTTTGAAAAGATGACGCTGGGCAGCCTTGGCACATGGCTTATTTTCCTGTCTTTCGGCGTCAAGGCGGCGTTTCCGCTGTTGCACAACTGGCTGCAAGACAGCTATCCGGCGGCCACGATTACGGGCACGGTGGTGCTGTCGGCCTTTACCACCAAACTGGCGATTTACGCGTTGGCGCGGGGGTTTGCGGGTACGGAAATCCTGATCTACATCGGGGTGGTGATGACCTTGTTCCCGATCTTCTTTGCCGAAATCGAAAATGATTTGCGTCGGGTACTGGCCTATTCATTGAACAACCAGCTGGGCTTTATGGTGGTGGGCATTGGCATCGGCACCGATATGGCGCTGAACGGTACCGCAAGCCATGCTTTCGCCCATATCCTGTATAAGGCGCTGCTGTTCATGTCGGTTGGGTCCGTGATGTTTCGCACCGGCACATCCAAAGCATCTGAACTGGGCGGGCTGTATCGCACTATGCCGCTAACGGCGATGTTCTGTCTGGTCGGGGCGGCCTCGATTTCCGCCTTCCCGCTGTTTTCCGGCTTTGTCACCAAATCGCTGGTATTGGGAGAGGCCGCCTCTGCCCAATACCAATGGGTCTGGCTGGCACTGGTGTTTGCCTCTGCCGGTGTGTTGTCCCATTCCGGCATCAAAATACCGTTCTTCATGTTCTTTGCCCACGATAGCGGCTTGCGCCCGAAAGAGGCCCCGCGCCATATGTTGATCTCCATGGGCATTACGGCAGCACTATGCATCTACATCGGCGTATTCCCGCAAACGCTTTATGCGATCCTGCCGTTTGATATGGGCGATTATCAGCCTTATACCATGGGGCATGTGGTGGGGCAGTTGCAACTGCTGCTGTTTGCGCTGCTGGCTTTTGGCGTGCTGATGCGCACAGGGATTCACCCGCCGGAAATCCGGGCGATCAATCTGGATACGGACTGGACCTATCGCAAAGCGGCTCCTTCCGTGATCGGCTTTGCAGCCCGTGGTGTGGCCGTGATCTGGAACGCAAAGATCGCTTTCCTGTTAGGGGCATTCAACAAGGTTGTTGCGCGGCTCTACTATAGTCACGGCCCCGAAGGGCGCACGGCACGGGAATGGCCAACCGGCGCAACTGTGGTCGCAATCGCGGTGCTTTTGGCGGCGGCAATGGTGGTGGATTTCGTCTGAAGGTAAACCCCAAACGCTTCAATGTTTCCCAAACCCCTTATCCATTTTCCCCAAATATCCCGGGGGAAAACCCGCAGGGTTTGGGGGCAGCGCCCCCTTGAACGCTTGATTTACACCACATCGTTTCCTTGCTAGCCTCCTGCCAATCGACCTAACCAGAGCCGCCCCGTGTCACAAAATCCCCCAGTCGCCTTTATCCACATCGGCAAAACCGGCGGTACCTATGTCAAACAGGTGATCCGCCACAATCAGGGTGCGGCCACAGGGATCATCCTTCCCGGCCACACCCCGCTTGCGGAACTTGAGGCCACCCACACGCCCGAATTACGGTTCTGTTTCGTGTTTCGCGATCCTGTGGCCCGCTTTGTGTCGGGCTTTTATTCCCGCCTGCGCATGGGCCGCCCGCAGCGCAAGGTGAAATGGTCCACACAAGAGGCCATCGCCTTCAACTTTTTCCCCACCGCGAATTCACTGGCCGAGGCCCTGAGCAGCCCTGACGACCGCCTGAAATCCGCCGCAATTTTCGCCATGAGTGCCATCCGCCACGTGCATCGGGGCTATGTGTTCCATTTTGGCCCCCAGATTGATTTCACCCTGAACGCACTGGAGCGTTTGCAGGTCTGTGTTGATCTGGAACATCTCGATCAATACCTGCCGGCGTTTCTGGATAAAATCGGCATCGCCAATGGCCAAATCCCGCCGCGCAGCGATCCCTCCGCGAGCTATGATCGCAACCTTAGCCCGCTGGCGCAGGAAAACTTGCGGGATTTCTGGCAGGAAGAATTTGACTATTACCAGATGTTCAAGGAACTGGAACAGGGATTTTTCCCGCCGTCATAGGTCTTTGCCCTAATCATTCATTGCCAGCGGCACGGCGGATAATTCGCGCAACAGCTTGTCAATGATCGCACGTTTGTAATCCTGAAAATCCCGCGCCCGAATGACAAAACTGCCCGGACCGGTGATCACGTTTTCCCGATAATATTGCGTCAGATCCGGCACATCGGTTTCAATCGCCAGCCCGTTGACGATCACCGCGCGGCTGTCGGCAATGGCGCGGGCGGCGGGCAGTTTCAGGGCACCTTTGACCCAAGGGTCGGATTCCGGCCCGTCGCCGGAAATATCCACCACCCAGCGCGGGGCGCGGGCGGGGTTTTCATCCAGCATGGCAATCGCATAAACCAGCGCATCGCCGATATTGGTGCCGCCGCCGCCAATGGCCGGTACGCCGGGGGCGGAGATATTGAACATCTCTATCTCTTTTGCGAAACTTTCAAAACTTTCCGGATCGGTCAGCAGGTGCCATTTGGTCGGGTATTTCGGATAGGCCGCATCCGACCAGATCAGCACCGTTGCGGAAATCGCCTGTTGCTGCCCGCTGCGCACGGCATTTTGC
>JALWOO010000227.1 GCA_027083485.1 Amylibacter sp.
GCCGTCATGGTGCCTGAAATCGACCTTTTGGTCCTGCTTTTGACGACCAGCATACACGTTAATCAGATCAAACGGTAGCCCCTAACCACAACAGCTGCCAGAGCTTTGATCGGCGCGGGTCTGGGCGTCCGGTTCCTGATCGAACGGCAGGGCCGAACCGCAGCCTTCAAACAGGCCGAAATGGGTGCCCCATGCACCGATAAATTCAAAATGATCGGCAAAGCGGCTCTCGGCCAGCATCCGCCAGGTGTTGCCGCACACCGGAAAAACCCGCTTGGCGGCAATGTGGTGGTGCTTGTCCAAAACAAACACATGGCGCGCATCCGGCAGGGTGCCCTTGTAGCGCACCGCCTGCCCGTAATCCTCGCAAGCAGGTTCCAGACCCTCTATTTTAAACAGGCGATAGGTGGCGGAATAAAACCTGATCGGGCCGGTTTTAGCCTGCAAGGCGGGGTTTTCAATGGTTAACACCCGATCCTCGACCAGACGCGGATCGGCAAAACCGGCGGATTTGGCCATGTTCTGAAAGTCGTTCCAATACAGCGCGCCGGACAGGCATTCGCCATAAAGCACCGGATCCTTGCGCAGGGCATCCGGCACCCGCCGATCCGCATAGACATCGGAAAAATACATTTCCCCGCCCGGTTTCAACAACCGGTGCACGCCGCGCAACACGGCCTCTTTGTCGGTGGCCAGATTGAGAACGCAATTGGAAACGATAATATCAAAACTGCCCGCCTCCAGCGGCAGCTTGTCCAGCTCCTCAATCAGCCCTTTGTGGAATGCGGTGTTCGGTTTGTCATAGCCAAAGGCCTCGGCGTGGTAATCCTGATGCTTGCGCGCCACATCCAGCTGGGCGTCGGTCATATCCACCCCGACCACAAAACCGTCCGCGCCAACCAGCCCGGACAGGGCATAGACATCGCGACCGGAGCCACAGCCCAGATCCAGAATCCGCATTCCCCTGAGCGCCTGCGGCGCGATCAACCCGCAGCCGTAATATTTGGCCAAGACCTCGTCATGGACCTTGGACAGCACCTGCTTGAGGAAATCGGGTACATCACCGGGCGTACAACAGGCGTTGGTTTGCAAATCCGCGCTGGATTGCAATGTTTCACCGTAATATTCCTGCACAGTTTCGTGGTTCATCCGGATATTCCTTTTGCTTTTCCCCTGTCTTAGCGTCAGCCAACAGAGCAAGCAATCGGATCATTCCCAACACACGATAAGTTTAGAGCCTACCCTTTTGCCAACATTTCAAACAACAGCGCCACGGCCTCGGCACCGGGATCGTTGTGACCACTTAAACGGTCCTCTGAAATATAGCTGGCGCGGCCTGCTTTGGCGCGCAGAATTCTGGCGGTATTATCGGCCCCTTGCCGTGCGGCCTGTGCCGCCGCGGCCATGCCGTTTGGCAAGGCCTCCAGTGCCGGTGCCAAGGCATCAATCATGGTGCGATCCCCGACAGCGGCCCCGCCGACCTCCTGCACACGCTGCAAACCGGATTTCAACGCCTCCACATTGGTTTTCCCCGAAGAGGCCGCATCCCCGACCGCCGAAAAGAAAATCGCCAGCAAAACACCGGAGGAGCCGCCCATGGTCTGGCTCAACTCCAGCCCGATCGCCCGATACAGCTGG
>JALWOO010000228.1 GCA_027083485.1 Amylibacter sp.
TTTTGGGGGTCCTGCCGGTCCACAGATGGAAGTCGAAGGCGAGCAGGTTGCCATTGATGCGGACGGCGTTGCCGCCGCATTGGAGGACGCCGACAGCGTGGTGATCGTGCCGGGTTACGGCATGGCGGTGGCGCAGGCCCAGCAGGCTGTATCCGAGCTGACCAAGCGTTTGCGCGCCAAGGGCAAAGAAGTGCGTTTCGCCATTCATCCGGTTGCCGGACGTTTGCCGGGCCACATGAACGTGCTGCTGGCCGAAGCCAAGGTGCCTTATGATATCGTGCTGGAAATGGATGAAATCAACGATGATTTGCCGGAAACAGACGTGGTGATCGTGATTGGCTCCAATGACATCGTGAACCCTGCGGCACAAGATGATCCAAATTCCCCGATTGCCGGTATGCCGGTTCTGGAAGTCTGGAAAGCCAAGCAGGTATTTGTTTCCAAACGCGGACAGGGCACCGGTTATTCCGGCATCGAAAATCCGCTGTTCTTTAAGGAAAACACCCGCATGTTCTATGGCGATGCCAAGGATTCACTGAACAAGCTGCTCGGCATGATCAGCTAAAGACCGAATGACAAAAAGAAACGGCCCCGAAATTCGGGGCCGTTTTTGTATGTGATTTTGAAAACTGTTAACGGTTTGGAAAGATATCTTCCCAACGGGTTTCATACAGTTTGATCACCAACCAGGCGGCCAGACCGCCCAGTATCATGCCGGTTGCAAAAAACATTCAGCCTCTTTCATTGTTAAAGCGGTTTGTGGTGACCCCGAATTGCAGGAAACCAAAGGTTTCCGATGTATAAGGTCTATCCCCGCTATTGTGCTCGAACTCGGTTTAATGAGCTTTTTCTTGGCTGATTGTTTCCATTTAAATTGGGGCGAAAATGTGACCATTAAGGCATTCAAAAGAAATATTGCGAAATTTTAACACTTATTAAGATTTTATTAAACATGGGGAGGAAAGACAGGTCTCCCAAGCGGGGCATCCTTGAAATCAGGGCATTGGGGGGGGGCGGTTAACAGGCCGGCAGATTGACGGCCAGACCGCCAAGCGAGGTTTCTTTGTATTTGCTGTGCATATCCAGGCCGGTTTGCAGCATGGTTTCAATGCAGTGATCCAGCGGAACCAGATGCTTGCCATCGCCGCGCAGCGCCAGTGATGCGGCAGAAACGGCCTTGATTGCGCCAAGGCCGTTGCGTTCGATGCAGGGGGCCTGCACAAGGCCCTTGATCGGGTCACAGGTCATGCCAAGATGATGTTCCAGCGCGATTTCGGCCGCATTCTCCACTTGCCGCGGCGTGCCCCCCAGAACCGCGCAAAGGCCCGCTGCCGCCATGGCCGAGGCAGAGCCGACTTCGCCCTGACAGCCCACTTCGGCACCGGAAATGGAGGCGTTATGTTTGATAATGCCGCCAATGGCCGAGGCAGTCAGCAGGAAATCCACCACATCCGATTGCCGTGCCGTAGGCACATGATCCAGATGATAGCGCAGCGTAGCAGGGATCACGCCGGCCGCCCCGTTGGTGGGTGAGGTCACAACCCGCCCGCCGGCGGCGTTTTCCTCGTTCACGGCCATGGCATAGGCGGCAATCCAGTCGTTGACCACATGGGGCGGGGTCACATTCTGGCCTTGTT
>JALWOO010000229.1 GCA_027083485.1 Amylibacter sp.
CCTCAAGTACCGGCGACCATCCGAATTCATCGCGCAGCCCTTCAAGCATGGCTTTGACAGAACATTCACCCTCATAGGGCAAAGGCAAATGCGTGTCCTTGAAATAGCCGAATTTTTCATGCTCGGTGCCAATACGCCAATCGGCCTTTGGTTTGCACCCGTCAGCAAGGAGCGCGGCAAGTTGATCGTGGTGTTCGATCACCGCGCCACCGGATTGTGGAATAGACATAGAAAGGTTTCCCCTGGAATGGTTCAGTTACCCCGAAAGGGCCTTTTTCGCGCGCCAGTGTCAAGCCAAGAAACCATCTGTCCTGTTTCGAATTCGTCTTAAATATCCCCGCCGGAGGCATAAGAGTTTTAATGCCTCCGGCGGGGATATTTAGAACGAATTCGAAGACAAGCCCTACAAAGGCTCGGCCCGCGCGTAGCTGCGGTTGGCGTGGATCAGGGGGGATTCTTTGTCCGACAGGTCAATCCCGCGCAATTCACCTACAAAAATGTGATGCGACCCGACCCGCAGATCATGCACCAGCGCGCAATCAAAGGCCGCCAGCGGGTCCGACAGGATCGGGCAGCCGGTGGCACCGGTTTGCCAGTCGGCGCAGGCGAATTTTTCCTCGCCTTTGGCCCCGGTACGTCCGGCAAAGCTGTCGGATATCTCTGCCTGCCCTTCCGCCAGAAGGTTCACGCAAAAGGCCCCGTTGGTGCGGATCGCGGCGGCGGCGGGGGATTCGTGATGCACACAGATCAACAGGCTCGGACTGTCGGCGGATACCGATGTTACCGCCGAGACGGTCACCCCGACCTTGCCCCCTTCCCCGTCGGTTGTCACCACATAGACAGAATTGGCGGCCTTGGACATGGCTTGCAAAAAATCGTCACGCATGGGTTATCCCAACTCGAAAAAACGTTGCAGTTCGGTATCGGGCACTTTGGCCTGAAACTCTGCCTCTTGTGCCGCACGGGTGGCACAAAATCCATCCACAAAAGCATCCCCCAGCCAATCGCGCGCATGGGTCGCGCTTTGCAGGCGGGTAATGGCATCCCGCATCAGACGCGGATACTCCGGTCCATGGCCGGTGCCGGGCACATAGCCGTTGCCGATGGTTTCCTGTTCCGGCTCCACCTTTTCGGCGATGCCCGCCAACCCCGCCGCCAGCGTTGCCGCCACTGTCAGATAGGGGTTGCTGTCCGATCCCGGCAGGCGGTTTTCCATGCGCAGGCTGCCTGCGTCATGGCCCACCACCCGAAAACAGGTAGTGCGGTTTTCCATGCCCCATGTCAGCGCCGGCGGCGCAAAGGTACCTTCGGCAAAGCGGCGATAGGAATTGACCGTGGGTGCAAACACCAGCATCATATCGCCCAGATATTTTTGCAGCCCGCCCAGAAAATGCCGGAACCGTGGCGACATATGCCCCTTGGCCCCACCGTCCCAGAACACAGAGCCATCCGCATCGGTCAGGGAGATATGCACATGGGCGGACTGGCTGTCGGCCTGTTCGGACCAGCGTGGCATAAAGGTGATGGTTTTGCCCTGCCTCATCGCCAGCACCCGCAGGAAATTCTTCAGCAAAACGGTCTGGTCCGCCGGATCAAGGCCGGTGCCGGCACCGGTGCAAACCTCCATGAATCCCGCG
>JALWOO010000230.1 GCA_027083485.1 Amylibacter sp.
CTGTTGTAACAGCCGAAAGATATGCCTTGCAATCCAATCTCAAACAGGCAGAAATCCACGCCAAGCGGGCGCAGCGCATGTTGCCCGCAGGCACGGTTGGCTGGCTTAAGGCCGACGACATACTGGTCGCGGCAAAACGCCTTAAGCGGCGCAAATAGGAGAATACCCGATGGGGATGATGAAAACACTGGCCTTTGTGGCTGCTACCATGGTGCCGATGGGCGCACAGGCCTTTGAGATCAATGCAATGACCGACGCAGAACGTCAGATTTTCCGCGAAGAAGTCCGCGCCTATCTGCTGGACAACCCGAATGTTCTGGTCGAAGCCATGAACGTGCTGGAAAAACAGCAGCAAGACGCGGAATTCAAGGCGGACGAGCTGATGCTCCAGCAAAATGCCGATGCCTTGCTGAACGACGGCATTTCCCATGTATCGGGCAACCTGAACGGCGATATTACCATTGTCGAGTTCATGGATTACCGCTGTGGCTATTGCCGTAAGGCCAAACCGGAAGTGGCTGAGTTGATCAGCAGTGACGGTAATATCAAGCTGATCACGAAAGAATACCCAATTCTAGGCGATGATTCGACCGAATCCGCCAAAATGGCCATTGCCGTGCTGCAACTGTTTGGCGGCGAAGCCTATGAAAAGGTGCATAACGCGCTGATGGAATTCAACGGGCCGATGAACGAAAAATCCATTCGCATGCTGTCCAAACGCCACGGCCTTGACGCCGATAAAATTCTGGCTCGCATGGACGGCCCCGAAGTCGCCGACCACATTGCGCAAATGCATGAACTCGGTCGCCGGATGCAGGTGTCCGGCACGCCGACATTTGTTGTAGGCGGCACAATTTTGCGCGGCTATGTACCGCTCAAGGGCATGCGCTCGATTGTTGCTGCGGAACGCAAGCTCAAGGAATAGGGCCGGTTGCGGGTAAAAGAACAACCTTGCCTGCTGATGATTTCGGCAGGCAAGGTTTTTTGTGGGCGTTACTTGCGCGCGTTGGGGTGCAGGGTTTTGCCCAGAATATGCTGGTCGCGACCGATCACATGGTTGGCAGAGCCGACAATCAGCGGATCCGGATCCGGTGCATTATCCAGATCCCTGTCAGGATAGGGGATATTGGCCAGAAAATGCCGCATGGTGTTCAGGCGCGCGCGTTTTTTGTCGTTGGATTTGATGATCGTCCAAGGTGCATCCGCCGTATCCGTATAAAAGAACATGGCTTCTTTGGCTTCGGTGTAATCATCCCATTTGTCCAGACTGGCGCGGTCCACAGGGGAGAGCTTCCACTGTTTCAGGGGGTCCGTTTCGCGCGATTTGAACCGGCGCAACTGTTCGTCCTGGGTTACAGAGAACCAGTATTTGAACAGGAATATGCCCGAACGCACAAACATCCGTTCCAGATCCGGCGTTTCCCGCATGAATTCCAGATATTCCTGCGGCGTGCAGAAATCCATCACCCGCTCCACGCCGGCCCGATTGTACCAACTGCGGTCAAACAGTACCATTTCGCCTTTGGCCGGCAGATGTTCGATATAGCGCTGAAAATACCATTGGCCCCGTTCGCGATCCGTTGGTTTGTTCAACGCAACCACACGTGCCGCCCGCGGGTTCAGATGCTCCATAAAC
>JALWOO010000231.1 GCA_027083485.1 Amylibacter sp.
GGACAGACGCATCATTTCCTGACCTATGCCCCCATGATGGACCCCCCACAGGTGTTGCCCTATGCGCAGGACCGCTATCGGGCGGAAACCGCGCGGCTTTACGGGGTGTTGAACAGACAATTGCAAGGGCGTGATTATGTTTGCGGCGATTTTTCCATTGCCGATATGGCGATCTGGCCCTGGGCCTGCTTGTGGGAACGTCAGGAACAGGATATCACGCAGTTTCCACATATGAAAACCTGGCTGGAGCGGTGCAAACAACGCCCTGCCCTGCGCAAAGGCCGCGATGTTGCCGCCGATATGCGCGCCAGCCCGACCAGCAAAGATGCCCAGAAAATACTGTTCAAAAGATAGGCCCTGAAATGCTCGATGCCCTGATTGGATTTTTCCGCAATCCGCAACCCGATGTTACCCTCTCCCCCGCCGATGGGCGCATTGCGCTGGCCGCGCTTCTGGTGCGGGTGGCGCGGGCGGATAACAATTATGACCCAAGCGAGGTTGCCGCGATCCTTGATGTGTTGAAAAACCGCTATTCTCTGGATGAGGCCGCCGCGCACGCCTTGCAAAAAGAGGCCGAGGAATTGGAGGCCAAAGCCCCCGATACGGTGCGTTTTACCCGTGCGATCAAGGAGGCTGTCCCCTATGAGGACCGGCGCACCGTGGTGCAGGCGCTCTGGCGGGTTGCCCTGGCGGATGGAGAGCGGGACCATCAGGAGGATCGTTTGATCCGGATGGTTGTGAGCCTTCTGGGGGTGAATGACCGCGACAGCGCCCTGTGCCGACAGAAGGTTCTGGCCCAGATGTCTGCCTAAGGTGTTTGGCGAGGGTCAGGAAAAATAGGGGGCGCTGCCCCCAAACCCTGCGGGTTTTCCCCCGGGGTATTTCAAGAAAATGGAATGATTGCTGGCTATCCAGTGGCCACTTGCAAGTTTTTCTGGACGCAGCCGCCTGCTGCGGCCACAGTAGCCTATGTTTGAAACGATTGCAGTTCCGGTTTGGGTGGTTTGGGTTGTCGGTTTGCTGGCGTTGGCCGGATTGCTGGACCGTATTTTGATGCCCTCGGTCAGCTGGTATTTACGGCGGCGGCTTAATCGGGTGATCGGGCGGTTGAATGAGCGGCTGTCCTTGCAAATCCCGCCGTTTAAGCTCACCAAGCGGCGGATTATGGTGGATCGTCTGGCCCATGATCCCAAAATCATTGCCGCCATTCTTGAACATATGCAAGAGGATGACGTCCCTTACGAGGTCGCACAGGCGCGGGCTGTGCGTTATGCACGCGAAATTGTGCCATCTTTTTCCGCCTTTGCCTATTTCGCCCTTGGTACCCGTGCGGCGCGCTGGTTATCGGAAAAGCTCTATCGTGTGCGGCTGGGCTATCTGGACGAAGGGGCGCTGGATAAGATTGATCCCGCCGCCACGGTTGTGTTTGTGATGAACCATCGCTCCAACATGGATTATGTGCTGGTGACCTATCTGGCGGCGCGGCGGTCGGCGCTGGCCTATGCGGTCGGGGAATGGGCGCGGGTCTGGCCGCTGAAGCAGATTATTTCCTCCATGGGGGCCTATTTCATCCGGCGCAAATCGCGCAACCAGCTGTATCGGCGGGTGTTGGCGCGCTATGTGCAAATGGCCACCGAAGGCGGTGTGGCACAGGCGGTTTTTCCCGAGGGCGGGTTAACGCGGCAAGGCGAATTGCTGCCGGCGAAGCTGGGCTTGCTGTCCTATATCGTTGCCGGTTTTGATCCGGACGGGGGGCGCGATGTGGTGTTTGTGCCGGTGGGGCTGAATTATGATCGGGTGCTGGAGGATCGGGTGTTGCTGGCCAGCGCCAACAAGGAGCGCGCCAGTTTTGGGCAAAAGCTCCGGGGGGCGGTTTCCTTTATCGGCACCCATATTGTGATGCGGCTGCGCGGGAAATACCGCCGGTTTGGCTATGCATCGGTGAGCTTTGGCCATCCGCTGTCGCTCAGGGCGTTTTTGCAAAGCCATGCGGGCGAGCCTGAGGAAATGACCCGTGATCTGGGCGATAAAATCATGGTGGAGGTGGGAAAATCCGTGCCGATCCTGCCGGTGAGCCTACTGGCCTGTGTGGTGCTGGGGCATCGGGCGACCTCTATCACGCGGCAGGATTTGCATGCGCGGGCACAGGCGGAGTTGCAAAACCTGCTGGCGCGGGGGGCCTATACGCATATTGCGCCGGAAAACCATGCGCGCGCGATCGAACAGGGTATTGACCACTTGTTGCTGCGCAAAATGCTGATCCCCGGCACCGGCGGGCTGGCGGTCAACCCGCAAGAGGTGGCCTTGCTGCGCTATTATGCCAATGCCATTGCCCATTTGCACCATGGCCGCGAATAGCTGCCTTGCATTTTGGGGAGGTGACAGACGCCGCCCGCCCACCTATAAGACCCCTGAATCCGATCCCTTTAGACGAGAGTAAATATGATCCAGGTTTTCGGCCATCTGGCCCCCGATACAGACGCAACCGGTTCGCCCATTATCTGGGCGTGGTATCTGAACGAAATCAAAGGCACCCCTGCTGAGGCAAAACTGCTGGGCGAGCCGAACACCGAAGCCCTGTTCGTGCTGAACCACTGGGGTTTTGACAAGCCTGAAATCATTGCCGATGTGGCGGCCGGTGATAATGTGGTGATCGTGGACACCAACAATCCGGCGGAACTGCCTGCCGGCATCAATGACGCCAATATCATGGAAATCATTGATCACCACATGTTGGTTGGCGGCCTCAAAACCAGTGCGCCGATCAATATTACCGTGCGCCCTGTGGCCTGCACCGCGACGATTATGGCATCGCTTATGGGCGATAATCTGGCCCGCGCGCCGCGGGAAATCAAAGGCCTGATCATGAGCTGTATTCTGTCGGACACGCTGGAATTCCGCTCCCCGACCACAACAGATGTGGACCGCGCCTGTGCGGAAACGCTGGCCTCTGATCTGGGCATGGATATTTCCGCCTTTGCCGCCGATATGTTTGCCGCCAAATCCGATGTTTCGGCGTTTTCCGATGCGGAGTTGCTGCGGATGGATTCGAAAAAATACGAAGTTGCCGGCACCCGGTTCCGCATTTCCGTGTTGGAAACCACTTCGCCGGCAACGGTGCTGGATCGCAAGGAATCCCTGATGCAGGCCATGCCCGCCGTGGCCAGCGAAGACGGTGTCGATCAGGTGTTGCTGTTTGTGGTCGATATCCTGAACGAAGAATCGACCCTGTTGGTCCCCAATGACATCGCCAAAAATCTGGCCGAGAAATCCTTTGGCGTGACGGTGACAGGCGATACCGTGGTCCTGCCGGGCGTGGTTTCGCGCAAAAAGCAGATTATTCCGAACCTGAAACTGTAAAAAACCACCAATATTTCGCCGCGCAATAAAATTACGTGGCGAAGTTGCTGAATTTACGATTATTGCGCTTGCAGAATTTATGCTGCAAGTGCAAACAATCCTTGAAACCTGTGTTGCACGAGTCGCAACGCACCCCGTTTTGAGGAGATTGACACATGGCCCCTTTGGATTCCGGTTACGACGCCCCTGAAAAAGACCTCTATGAGGTTGGTGAAATTCCCCCGCTGGGCTATGTGCCCAAACAGATGTACGCCTGGACCATCCGGCGCGATCGCCATGGCGAGCCTGACAAATCCTTTCAGATCGAGGTCGTGGACACGCCAAAGCTCGACAGCAAAGAGGTTCTGATCTTTGTGATGGCGGCGGGCGTGAATTATAACGGGGTCTGGGCCGGTCTGGGCATTCCGATTTCGCCTTTTGACATCCACAAGGCCGATTACCACATTGCCGGTTCCGATGCGGCGGGCATTATCTGGGCGGTGGGCGACAAGGTCACGCGCTGGAAGGTGGGCGACGAGGTGGTCGTGCATTGCAATCAGGACAATGGCGACGACGAGGAATGCAACGGCGGGGATCCGATGTTTTCCCCCAGTCAGCGGATCTGGGGCTATGAAACGCCGGACGGGTCTTTTGCGCAATTCACCCGTGTGCAGGCGCAGCAATTGATGCGCCGCCCGCAACATCTCACATGGGAAGAAAGCGCCTGTTACACGCTGACGCTGGCAACCGCCTATCGCATGTTGTTTGGCCACCACCCCCATGAATTGAAACCCGGCCAGAATGTGCTGGTCTGGGGGGCTTCAGGCGGTTTGGGGTCGTTCGCCATCCAGTTGATCAACACCGCCGGTGGCAACGCCATCGGGGTAATTTCCGACGAGGACAAGCGCGAGTTTGTGATGAGCCTCGGGGCCAAGGGCGTGATCAACCGCAAGGATTTCAATTGCTGGGGGCAATTGCCGGTGGTGAATTCGGACGAATACAAGGCATGGTTCGGCGAAGTGCGCAAATTCGGCAAGGCGATCTGGGATATTACCGGCAAGGGCGTCAATGTGGATATGGTGTTTGAACACCCGGGCGAGGCAACCTTTCCCGTGTCTACATTCGTGTGCAAAAAGGGCGGCATGGTGGTGATCTGTGCGGGCACGACCGGCTACAACCTGACCATGGATGCACGCTATGTCTGGATGAACCAGAAGCGGATTCAAGGCTCCCACTTTGCCCATCTGAAACAGGCCGCCGCCGCCAACCAGCTGATGCTGGAACGCCGGCTTGATCCCTGCATGTCCGAGGTCTTCCCCTGGGCGCAAATCCCCGATGCCCATGTGAAGATGCGCAAGAACGAGCATAAACCGGGCAATATGGCGGTGCTGGTCAGCGCCCCGACCACCGGCTTGCGCACCTTCGAGGACACGCTGGAAGCCAGCAAAGGCGGCATCTAACATCCTGTAACAAAACGAGATTAGGCACTTCTGGAAACAGGGGTGCCTTTTTTCTTTTCTATTGGCAGAAATGCCCTAATTTAATCTCACATATGCGAATAACTAGATATATAAAGGAACCTCCATGAACCGCGCTCCTCTCCTGATCGGTGCCCTCCTCGTTGCCACTTCTGCCGCTGCCGGCGGGCATGGGAAGCCGGGCAGCCATTTTGTCAATGCCTGGGATGATAATGGCGACGGACAGGTCACACTGGCCGAAGCCACCGAACGGCGCGGCGATATTTTCGCGACCTTTGATGAAAACGACGATGGCTATCTCTCTGCCGAAGAATATGGTATGTTTGACGAAGCCCGCGCCAACGATCAGAAAAACCACAAGGATGGCAAAGGCATGAAAAATGGCCGCCACAAGGGTATGCAGATGGAATACAATGACGTCGACAAGGACGGGCTCGTCAGTCTGGAAGAATTCACCACCCAGACAGCCGGCTGGTTTGCGATGATGGATCGCAACGGAGACGGTGTAGTTACCACGGCCGATTTTGGCAAATAAGCGCCTCGCGCGGTTAGGGCGTGCCCTAACCTGACCGGCCCGTTTATCAGGCGGTTTCGGGCTCTAAAGAAATAACCATAGGCAACCCTTCCTTCCCGGATGTTGCCTTTGGTGTTGCGATTCTGTGGCCTTGCTCCGCAACGGAGAAATCTACGCAAAGGCCCAAACGGGGGCAGAAACCCCCGTTACCACCGGTCCCTTGGAAATCGGCAAGCACGCAAAAAGCTATCCTGATTTTTTCACAAATTCTGTCAAAATCACAATCTGCTGCCCGCTCACCCGGCCCTCGATATGGCCTTCGTTATCCGGCACCAGGGAAATATTTCGCACCGCAGTGCCGCGTTTGGCAGTAAATCCGGCACCTTTTACGTTCAGGTCTTTGATCAACACCACAGTATCACCGGCAGATAAAACCGCCCCGTTGGTGTCGCGGTGGATCAGGGCGTCTTCCTCGCCGTCCACTATTCCGGCCTCGGCCCATTCCTGATTGTCAGGCTCCAGATAGGCGATATCCAGCAAATCGCGCGCCCAGACCTCGCTATTCAGTCGGTGCAACAAACGATAGGCCAAAACCTGAGCCGCCGCATCGGTAGACCAGATCGCGTCATTCAGACATTTCCAGTGCGGCGCATCGCTGATCTCGCCTTCAACCCCGTCGCGACAGGTGGCACATAATGTCACCGTATCTTCGCGCGGCTCGATGGCAACATCCGCCAAATCATCGGTCGCGCCGCATAGTCCACATTGTTCTGCCATATCGGCCTCCTGATCAAAATTCCTCTGTGATGTGGACGATCCCGAAACCAACGTCAACCTTTTCCACGGTCTGCGAATTGCGAAATATGTTTCAGGTTACCCATGTGGTCTATCATTCGGTGAACAGGGATGATGCCCCTTTTACCTTGGCCACCCATGGGGCGGACCGGGCGAATTACTTTGAAAAAGAGCAGCTTTATCCTATTGATCAGGTCTTGGTGAGTGCCTTTCAGCGGTTTCATCCTTACAACGGGAAAAACCTGTCATGGGAGATAAACCCGCCCGCCGTATGCTGGACCATGCAATTGATGGCGGGGTCGGCAATCAGGGGATTTCCGTGCCGATCCGCGGCCCCAGCGGCGAATTTGCGCTGTTTTCCCTGTCTCATAGCTGTCGCGATGCGGTTTGGGCTAAAGGCATCGGTAACAGAAAATCTATGTGGGGTTGTGGGAGTTCTCCCATAGCACCCCTGCGCGGTTAGCCCATTAAGCCGGCTTACCGCTGGAAACCTCCCAAACGGGCCTTTGGCCGAACGGGATATCAACAAGCCTGCACATAGGCACCCGGAACAGGGTTTTATCCCTAAGGTTGATAGACAAACAGGCCGAAATATTGTTACCTGTTTGCATCACTCTGGGTTGTGGCGTCAGGGTGCAGGGGAAATCGGCCACAATCGGAG
>JALWOO010000232.1 GCA_027083485.1 Amylibacter sp.
CGTGCGGCTGCGGGGGCTCCGTTTCGGTAATCGTCACATTCAGCTTTTGCCACTGCTCCATCGCCACCAGTTCGTTGCGCCCGTTCCGCTGCACGACAATCGCATCGGCATCCACCTGTTTCAGCCTGGCCCCCGGCTCGATGTATTCGCCCACATGCACGCTGCGCTGATGCCCGCCCTGCATGTCTGAAATCACCACCCACGAATCCTTGCCGGCCGCAACCGTGCCCAGCACCCGGATGGATAGCGGCCTGACGGGCGCGGGCTTCGGCGGCGGAGCGACAGAAACCTTCGCCTGCTCGCCGAACAACGGTACGGCGGCGATTTCTTCCGCCGACGGATGCGTCGGCTTTTCAACCATTGGCATCGAACCATCCGCATGCAGCGCGGCCTGCCGACCGCCGTCAAACCAGCCGTACACGCCGTAGCCCAGCGCCGCCAGCAGCAAAGCCTCGGCCAGATATGGAAGATATTTGTTCAGCACATCCCGCATATCGCCCAGTGTCTTTCAGACAAGCGCAACTGACAAGCCACAAGAAAAGAGCCACCTCCGAAGAGATGGCTCTTATTCCGGGTTGCTACGTTATTGTTGGCAGCACAAGTCAACAAATCTCATTGTCGAATACAGCCGGGAGATATCCGTTATTGGACACATGTGATATTAACACGGGGCCTAATAATACTCCTAGAGCAAGTGATTTGTACGTTTCCTGGGGTGATGCTTCCATTCACTTTGTAGGCGTTAATAACGGTAATCCCAAGCAACTGTCCTGAGCCACAGGAGGTGCGGTAATTGAGCAGTCGCGGGTGTGTTGTCGAACAACCCGCAGAGGTTGTGCCGCCAGTATTAAAGGCAGCACCCGGAACTCCTAAGTCAGGAATACTTTGACCAGCCGGGCCCTGCGGACCTGCGGGACCACGAGCGCCAGTTGCGCCAGCCGGGCCTGCCGGACCCTGTGGACCTTGCGCGCCCCTCGCGCCGGTAAAGCCCACCGGGCCTTGCGGACCCTGCGGGCCAGCGGGGCCTGCCGGACCGGTAGCGCCAGTCGTACCCTTCGGACCTGCGGGACCAGCCGGACCCATCGGGCCGGTCTTGCCAATCGGACCCTGCGGACCTGCAGGACCAGCAGCGCCTTGCGGGCCAGTGGGGCCTGCCGGGCCCTGAGCGCCGGTTGCGCCTTTAGGACCAGCCGGGCCTTGCGGACCAATCGCACCCTTCGGGCCCGCAGGACCTGCCGGGCCTTGGGGGCCTGCGGGACCAGCCGGCCCCTGCGGACCAGCCGGACCGACAATCGTGATCACATCATCGAGTTTTTTCTCATCGTCATCACCGGCAAACGCGGGGCTTGCCACTGCCGCAAAAGCAAACGGCACGGCGACCGACAGTAACGCCAAAGTCCTCATTTTTCTCATTTCCTTCCCCTTTCAAGGTTTTTTTAGCCAGCACTCGCCGACGCAAGTCCATCATACGCCGGCATGAGCATCGCTGTATAGGGAATGCCTCCTGAGACTCACATGATTTTTCCCTGAATTGACCGGGAATTTCTCCCGAATATGGGCCCATCAATTCAAATCGTTACTGCCGGCCAGAGGATGAACGGAGGTATGAAATTTACAGGCGCAGAGGCCGGAGC
>JALWOO010000233.1 GCA_027083485.1 Amylibacter sp.
GCGTGATGTTCCGGATATTCGGCAGGCTGGCCCAATCGGCCGCCGCATCGAGCGCAAGGGCGGGACAGGCGGGTGATTGCAAGTGCTGTCGCCAGGCATTGATGCTTTGCCGGTGGATCGCATCCGGCTCGGAAGGGGTCCATTGCAGCCGGGGCAGAGCGGCGGCAAAGGCGCAAATATGCTGGCCTGTGCCGGAGCCTATTTCCAGCGCATTGCCGGAAACATCCCCCAGAGACGACACAAGCCCGTCGATGACGGGCTTGGAATTGCGTTCAAAGGTCTGGTTTACCAGACGGCCATCTTCTGTAGCCCCCCGAAAATTGGCGCTATGGCCGGTAGTGGGCTGCACAGGCATGGTTATTTGGGGACCGGACCGATCATCATGATCATTTGGCGGCCTTCCATTTTCGGCATGCTCTCGACCTTGCCCTTATCCCCTACCGCTTCGGCAACACGTTTCAAAAGCTGGGAACCCAGATTCTGGTGCGCCATTTCACGTCCGCGAAACCGCAGAGTGATTTTTACCTTGTCACCATTTTCCAGAAACTTGAACACATTGCGCATTTTGACGTCGAAATCATGCGTATCGGTGTTGGGTCTGAATTTGACCTCTTTCACCTCGATGGTTTTTTGCTTTTTACGGGCTTCGGATTCGCGTTTCTGCGTTTCGTACTTGAACTTGCCATAATCCATAACCTTGCAAACCGGTGGTTTGGCATTTGGCGAAATCTCGACAAGATCAAGGCCGGCAGCAGCGGCCAGTTCCATACCCTTTGCAGGGGACACAACGCCGACGTTATCGCCGTCAGCGCCGATAAGGCGAATTTCAGGGGCGGTAATGCGCTCGTTTGTGCGCGCTCCGGTGTCGCGCTGTGGTGGCGCGTGATGTGGTCTACGGGCTATTGCTCTCAAGTCCTTTGTGGCTATTACAGTCAATACTCATCTGCCTGACAGGTTGCCAAAGCAGTTGCTTCCTGTGTGCAAAGGGAAAGCCACCACGTCAAGCGCTTCTGTCAATTTGGCGTAAAAAAAGACAGGTTTTTGCAAGAATTTGCGAAAACATGACCGGACATGCTGTTTTTATGAGATTTGGGCTTGCGCCAAAGGGGCAATTGACCAAAGTCATGCCCCAAGAATACGCTCTTTCAAGGGGCGAGCAATTTGTTACCAAAGAGGGAAGAAATGAGAAAAACAGCCGGTTTTATAGCATTGGCTCTGGTTGCGATTATCGCGATCTGGGGGGTGTTGGATCAAAAGGCGCGCAAACGGGCGCAGGCCATAGAAAGCGCCCAAATGGTCGTGGAGAAAGCCAAAACCGCGCAGGTTTCCGCGGCAAAGGCGCTGGCGGATAGTCAGGCACAGGCCAAAGCCGCACAAGCGGCCTTTGAAGCGGCGCAAGCGGCTGTTTCCGACAGTGAGGCTGCGGTAAGCGAGGCGCAAAATGCGGCCAGGCAAGCAAAAGCCATGGAGGCAGAGGCCGCATCCGGCCTGAAGGCGGCAAGTTTGACGCTGAAAGAGCAATCCAGCCAATTGCGCCAAGCTGAGACCGCGTTGAAAACCAAGGAAACAACCATGGCGCAAAAGGCGGTTTCGATTGCGGAAAATGGCGTCAAAATGGCGCAAAAGTCCCTGGT
>JALWOO010000234.1 GCA_027083485.1 Amylibacter sp.
CAAATCGCTCATATCAGCCTCCCATAGCCTGTTTCATTGCGGCCTTGAGGGCCTCGTTATCCGGTGTCAGCCAACGGGCCGTGATAATCTGGTCCGGGCGCAACAGGTAAACCGCTGCTTTCTGGTCCCCCAGATAGCGTTCCTGCAAGAACGGAGCCTTGGCCGTGTCCAGCCTGATCACCTCTGCCTGCACGCCGTTAACCTCGACAGGGTCGACATCACAGTTGATCGCCAAAACCTGAAAACGGTCCCCTGTGCGTTCACTCAGAAACCCGTCGCCAAGCGGCGCATCCGCGATTACGGATCCTACTCTTGTCTGGCTTGGCAAGGCATCGCAATCGGCACCGTTCAGGGAGGAGCCGTCATAGACACAGGGCACAGAGAGGCGGCCGGAATTCACCAGAGGGCGGGCGAATTCGTTGTCTTCGGACAGGTCCAGCACCGCATCGCGCAGGGTGCGGCTGACAGTTGATTTCGGGGTGATGAAATCGGTGGACCGCGAGGAGTTCAGAATATTTTCATCCGCCCCGTAAACCCGTTCCGCGCTATAGGTATCCAGCAGGCTCTCGTCCGCCTTGCCGTCCAGCACAAGCTTCAGCTTCCAGCACAGGTTATCCGTGTCCTGCAAACCGCTGTTGGCCCCACGCGCCCCGAAAGGCGACACCTGATGCGCCGCGTCTCCGGCAAACAGCACGCGGCCATGGCGGAAATCCTCCATGCGGCGGCATTGGAACGTGTAGATAGAGACCCATTCCAGCTCAAACTCCACATCATCGCCCAGCATCGCCTTGAGCCGTGGAATAACGTTTTCGGGCTTCATTTCCTTTTCTTTGTCGATATCCCAGCCCAGTTGCAAATCAATACGCCACACGCCATCCGGCTGTTTGTGCAGCAATGCAGACTGGCCCTTGTTGAACGGCGGATCAAACCAGAACCAGCGTTCGGTGGGGAAATCGGCCTCCATGATCACATCGGCAATCAGGAAGTTGTCCTCGAACACACGGCCAACGAAATCCTTGCCCAGCATCCGGCGGGTCGGGGAACCGGCCCCGTCACAAGCAATCAGCCACTCGGCTTCGATGTTGTACGGCCCTTCAGGGGTGTCGATTTCAAGGGTGACATAATCATCATGGGTGCCAATGGCGGAAACTTTGTTCTTGCCGCGAATTTCAATCGGCTTGCCCGCAGCTTGCAATGCCTGCACGCGGTTCACCATGTATTCTTCAAAGTAATACTGTTGCAGATTGATAAAGGCCGGCATTTTATGGCCGTCTTCGGGCAGCAGGTTGAAATCATACACCTTGCGATCCCCGAAAAAGACCTTGCCCGTGTTCCAGATCACGCCTTTGTCCACCAACACATCGCCGCACCCCAGACGGTCCATGACCTCCAGACAGCGTTTGGAAAAACAGATAGCGCGCGAGCCAAAAGAAACCTTGTCGTTGTCATCCAGCACCACCACCGGAATACCCTGCTGCGCCAGATCAATCGCCGCGCCCAGACCAACGGGACCCGCCCCGATAACCACAACCGGATGGCGCACCCGCGCCATTGCGTCCTGATCCTTGGATCGGGCGTAGGGGTACATGGGAATTTCAAAGATTTTATTCATCGGGTTTCTCCCTAAATTG
>JALWOO010000235.1 GCA_027083485.1 Amylibacter sp.
CACCAGCAAAATCAGGGAAACCGAGGCAATCGCTCCGCCCGCCCAGATCAGCAATTTGCGTTGCATGGATTTCGGAATCTGGCGTTGGTTCAGGTCGGGGCTGATCTTGCGGACGATGACCTCTGCCGGCCCATGGGGGATAATCAGGCGGGCGGGGTCATTGCCGTCCAGCCGCAGCACGATGCCTTCGTCACGGGCCTGATGATGCAATTCGCGCAGGTCTTGCACCGGCCAGCGCCGGGGAAGCTGCCCGTCTTGTGTGATCAACAGGGCACCGCCGTTTTCGTGATCCACCACCCGCACCGTTACCTTGCGCGCGCGGGCGGACCGGCCATCAAAAAATTTCGCGCTGACACCTTGATCAAACATGGTTTATATCGCGGCTCCTACATCAAGCGCATCGGCAAAGCCTTCGGCCTCGACCATTTCATCGCGGGAGCGTTGCTGAATGTCCAGCAAGGCATCCGGATTTTCGATGCGGGTGGTGGTCACAAACCGGGCCAGCACCGGTTGTGAAACAAAGACGCTGTAAAATACCGATCCCAGCCCCATGACCGCCAGATAGGTAAAGATGGCATAGGCGATTTCGATCGGGTTCAGGCTGGTGAGTGCTTTGCCCAGATTGGCATCCATGCGGAGTTCGCCAAACCCGAAAATGCCGGCCAGCATTCCGGCAATAGCAAGGGTGAGCAAGGCGCAAATGCCGGTTAGAAAAATGCCCCAAACGGTCCTCCAGAAAACCTTGCGGGTTTTGGTTGTGGCTGTAAAGCCGACAGTCTGATCCAGCGTTTTATGGGCAGCCAGAAGTTTGAAGCTGGTCACGCGGTAATGGAAATAGCCATAGGCAAACCAGATCACCGCAAGAAAAATCATTGGCAAGCGGAGCAGAGCCGTTCCCAGCATCTCTGTACCGCTGCCGGAGGCCAGAATGCTGATGCCAAGCGCGATAATGATGCCTATCGAAATGAAAAGGTGGAGCATGCCTTTGTAAAGCATCGGCCAACTGCCGCCCTGTTCAAACCGCCCTGTGCCGTACCATGTGCGGTCAATTTTGTATTTTTCCAGCCAAAATGTCTGACGTGGCAACAGCAGGCCAAGGCTGAGAATGGTCAGCAACCAATGCACCAAAGCGCGCCAGACATAGCCCCATGCATCAGGATCAACGCCGAAACGAATACCCCGCCAGCGGGTGCGCGACAGGATATAACGCCGTGCGCGGTATTGGGCGTAAAAGTAAAACGGAACAACGGCAATCAGGGTGGATTGCGCCAAAATCAGGCGCAGGGCATGTGCGGCAGGGTCATCGCTTTTGTTGAACAGGGACAGACCAAGGAAGCCAAGGAACAGCTGAAACAGTCCCAAGTATACCGCCAAAAACGCCACTGCGATCAGAAAACCCAGCAGTTTTTCAACCCCGTTGCCGGTGTATTCCAGCGGATCATTTCCCGGCGCAATGGCGGACCACAAATAACGGCGCATGCGGGTTTTTGCCCAAAACCGGTAAATCCCGAGCGTCAGCACCGTCAGCGCCACATTCACCAGCATCAACCGGAAGAAAGGACCGCCCTTGCCGCGATAGGCAATCGGCATGGAGGGCACCGGCACGGGGGATAAATCCTGCATATCAGAAC
>JALWOO010000236.1:0-3025 GCA_027083485.1 Amylibacter sp.
GATCTGTTCCACCCGCCCGTCGCGCAGCACCACGATTTTATCGGCGAGGGTCATGGCTTCGGTCTGGTCGTGGGTCACATAGATCATGGAGGCATCCAGCGCGTGATGCAGGCGGGCGATTTCAAGACGGGTGTTGACCCGCAGCGCCGCATCGAGGTTGGACAGGGGTTCGTCAAACAGAAACAGTTTCGGCTTGCGCACGATGGCGCGGCCAATGGCAACGCGCTGGCGCTGGCCGCCGGACAATTCGGCAGGGCGGCGGTCCAGATAGCTATCGAGTTGCAGCATTTTGGCGGCTACATCCACCCGCTCGTCGATATCGGCCTTGGGGTGTTTGGCCTGTTTCAGACCCAGCGCCATATTGTTGCGCACGGTCAGATGCGGATAGAGCGCATAGGTCTGAAACACCATGGCTATGCCGCGTTTGGAGGGCGGGGTGTCATTGACGACCGTGCCTTCGATCGAGACCTCGCCTGCGGTGGCGTCTTCCAATCCGGCGATCACCCGCAGCAGGGTGGATTTGCCGCAACCGGACGGGCCGACAAAAACCACGAATTCGCCGGGGTCTACTTCGAGCGAGATGTTTTTCAGCACCTCGACAGAGCCAAAGGATTTGCAGATGTTGGTAAGGCTGAGGGAACTCATGCGTTGCTCCATTGGGCAAGGTTGATTTCGCGCCCTGTGCGGATGCTTTCATCGGCAGCAAGGCAAATTCGCAGGGATTGCACCGCGTCGTTCATGTGGCGGCTCAGGTCGATATTTTCGCGGATCGCGGCCAGCACATAGGCCTGTTCCAGATCGCAAAGGTCTTGGTGTCCCGGCTCATCCGGCAGGTCAATCCGTTGATCGGGGCCTTTGGCAGGATGCACCAGAAGGGAGCCGACCTTGGTGTGGCTGTCCACATCGGATGATCCGCCGGTTTCGGCCCCGACGATGGAAACAGAGCCGTTTGGCGACAGGATGTCTTTGACGAAATAGGCGGTTTCGGAAATCATCGGTCCCCAGCCGGCTTCGTACCAGCCGCAGGAGCCATCGTCGAACAGTACCTGAAACTGACCGTAGTTGTACATGTCCGGCGCAATTTCATCGGACAGGCGCAGGCCCATGCCGCGCACGGTCAGGGGCTGGGCGTCGGTGATCTGGCACATGACATCCACATAATGCACGCCGCAATCGACAATCGGCGAGGTCGTCTGCATCAGCGCCTTGTGAGTTTCCCATTCCGGCCCGCTGGATTGCTGGTTCAGGTTCAGCCGGAATACATAGGGGCCGCCAAGGGCGCGGGATTCTGCGATCAGCCGTTGCCAGCTGGGATGGTGGCGCAGGATATAGCCGACCACCAGCTTGCGATCCAGTTTTTGGGCGCAGGCCACAACCCGCTGTGCATCGGCAACCGTGGTTGCCAGCGGTTTTTCCACAAACACATCCGCCCCCGCCTGCATGGCGGCGATGGCAAAATCCGCGTGGCTGTCGGAATAGGTGCAAACGGCGACCAGATCGGGTTGCCGTTCCGCCAGCGCCGCGGTGAAATCGGTACTCAGCGGATAGGCGCCCAGTTCCGGCGGCAACTCCGGTTCGGTGCGGTTGACCAGCCCGACGATTTCAAACCCCGGGTTATGGTGATAGGCCAGCGCATGGCTGCGCCCCATGTTGCCAAGGCCTGCGACCAGAACGCGGATCATTTCACCGCCCCCGAGGTGATGCCGCGGATCATCTGGCGCGAGAACAGCACATAGATCACCAGCGCGGGCAGGATCGCCAGCGACAGGGCCGACAGCACCGCATTCCAGTTTGTGACAAACTGGCCGATGAATACCTGCGAGCCGAGCGTCAGGGTCTTGGTGGCTTCGGACGGGGCGAGGATCAGCGGGAACCACAGGTCGTTCCAGATCGGGATCATGTTGAACACCGCCACGGTCGCCATGGCGGGCCGTACCAGCGGCAGCACCAGCACGAAGAAAATGCGGTATTCCGACAGGCCGTCGATGCGTCCGGCGCTTTTCAGATCATCCGATACCTGTTGCATGAACTCCGACAGAATAAAGATCGCCAGCGGCAGGCCCTGTGCCGTGTAAACGAGGATCAAGGCCGTGAGCGTATTCACCAGCCCGCTTGCCACCATCATTTGCAAAATCGCCACGGTGCCGATGCGGATCGGGATCATGATGCCGAGCGCCAGATACAGGCCCAGCAGGGTATTGCCCTTGAACCGGTATTCCGACAGGGCAAAGGCGGCCATGGCTCCGAACAGCAGGATGCAGAACAGCGACACCAGCGTCACGATCATGGAATTCTGGAAATACAGCATGAAATCGCCCTGTTTCAGCACGGTTTCATAGCCGATCAGCGAAAAGCTGTCCGCATCGGGCAGGGCCAGCGGCTCGCGGAAAATCTTTTTGCGGGTTTTGAAGCTGTTGATGATGATCACAAACACCGGAAACAGCGCGATCAGGGTGTAGGTGATCAGGGCCGCATGGGCGGCGATGCTGCGGGCCAGATTGTTTCTGCTGCTGCGCATGACGGTCTCCTAGAACTGATACCGACGCAGGCGCGTCTGAATGGCGAAAAGGTAAATGCACACGCCGACAAGAATGATCCCGAACATGGCCGAGGCAATCGTTGATCCCATATAGGGATCGCCCAGTTGCAGTTGAAAGCCAAAGAAGGTGCGATACATAAATGTGCCCAGAATATCGGTCGAGAAATTCGGCCCCGCCAGCGCGCCCTGAATGGTATAGATCAAATCAAAGGCATTGAAGTTGCCCACAAAGGTCAGCACCGAAATAATCCCGATAGAGGGCAGGATCAGCGGTAGCTTGATCTTCCAGAAGGCGGACATGCCGGTGATGCCGTCGCATTCGGCGGCCTCCAGCACGTCATCGGGGATCGACAGCAAGGCGGCAAAGATCAGCATCATCGGGATGCCGACGAACTGCCATACGGATATCAGGGCGATGGTGGTCAGGGCGTATTCCTCTTTGCCAAGCCACGGCGCAAAAAGGGATTTCAGACCGATGGCATCAAG
>JALWOO010000236.1:3035-6770 GCA_027083485.1 Amylibacter sp.
GATCAGTTTCCAGGCAAAACCGACGATCACAAAGGACAGGATGGTCGGGATGAAAATTGCAGTGCGGTAAAATTTGGCGAACCGCAGGCGCGGATTGGACAGGATCGCCGCAAGCGCAATGCCGATCGGGTTTTGCACCAGCATATGGATCAGAAAGAACCAGGCGTTATTGCCAAGCGCATTCCAGAAATCGGCGGACCAGCGCGGGTCTTGAAACAGTTCATAAAAGTTTTGCAGGCCAACAAAAACGCGGCTTTTGTCGATCTCGTTGAACAGGGAATTCTGCATGGTGCCAAAGAGCGGCAAAATCATAATGGCCGTGTAAACCAGCACCGCCGGTGCCAGAAACACCGCAATATGCCAGCGGGTTCGTTTTCGTTTCGGTTGTGTAGACATGGTGCGCCCCCGCTGGTGAACGGGGCGACCAGAGCCGCCCCGAAATCGGTTTTATTGCTGTGGTTTATACCAGCTCGCCAAACCTTTTTGCAGGCGGGCGGCGGCTTCTGCGGGCGTTTCTGCCCCTTTGATAACCGCAACGGAAGCGTTCCACATATCCGTTTCCAGATTAGGCTCGCCCCGTGACAGGATCTGATAGGTCGGGCGAATGGTGCTTTCGCATTGCCCGCGCCAGCTGACGAATTCCTGTGCCAGCGGATCATCCATTTTCACGTCGTGGTTGGACAGCGAAAAGAACCCGGGCAGTGCGTTGGCATAAAGCGAGGCAAACTCGGCGCTGCCCATCCAGTTCAGGAATTCCTTGACCTCTTTGGGGTGTTTGGTGGCGGTGTTCATGCCCATGGCAATATCGGTGTGATCCGAAATATAGCAGGTATCGCCAGCATTTTTCACAGGTGGATAAAACGCCCCCATTTCAAAATCGGCCTGCGCGTTGAAGCCGCTGATTTCCCAGGAGCCGGCCGGATAGATCGCCGCGCGTCCCAGCGTGAACAGGTTCTGGCTGTCCGGATAGGTTTGCGCCTCGTAACCGTCGCCCAGATAATCGCCCCATTTCGCCAGCGACGCAAAAGCATCGACCCATGGTTTGTCGGTCAGTTTGGTGGTGCCGTTGATCAGGCCCAAGCGGCCTTCTTCGCCTTTCCAGTAGTTCGGCCCGATGTTGTAATAGCCCATCGTGGCGGCTTCCCATTGGTCATTGGTGCCCATCGCCATTGGCAGATAATTGCCGTCAGCCTTGATCTTGTCCAAAGCGGCAAAGAATTCGTCTTCGGTTTTAGGCTCGTCAACGCCGACTTCCTTAAAGGCCTCTTTGTTGTAGATAAATCCGTGGATCACCGAAGCCATGGGCATGCAGTATGTGGCGGAACCATCATCTGTACTCCAGCCGGATTTTGCCACGGAACCAAAGTTCTTCATGCCGTCCAGATCCTGAATGGCGGCCAGATGGCCCTTTTCATAGAGCGCAAGCGACACATCGAACGGGCGACAGGTGATCATGTCACCGGCGGAACCGGCGTCGAGCTTGGAATTCAGTGCCGCGTTATATTCACCGGGGGCGGTGGGGGTGAACTTCACCTTGATACCGGCGTGGGTGGCTTCGAATGCGGGGATGATTTTTTCCTGCCAGATGGACAGGTCGTCATTGCGCCAGCTTTCGATGGTGATGGTGACATCTTCTGCCGCTGCCATGCCGCCGGCAACGAGGCAGGAAGAGAGCAATAGCCCTCTGGTCAGATTGTTGATTTTCATTTTCTTCTCCCTAATTTGCGGTTTTCCGCATGTTTTACCGGATGTCTTCCGGTTTTAATTCAAGAAGGGCTGCGCGCAGGTTTTGCCCGGCCTTCTCCAATAAATCGTTTGCGTGCTGTGGGTCAGTTGCCCCTTTTGCCAGCATGACGGCAGGTTTTACCTTACCATTGGCCTTGTCAAGGAAGCTTGCAGCCTGTGATTGTGGAACTTGCGTGATTTGGGCCACGATACGGCTGGCCCGCGCGCGCAGCTTGGCGTTGTCGGCTTGCAGATTCACCATCAGGCCATCAAAGACATGGCCGAGCTTCACTCCCATCAGGGAGGACATCATGTTCAGGGCAATTTTTTGTGCAGTGGCCGCGCCAAGGCGGGTAGAGCCGGCAATCGGTTCGGGCGGGGTGGGCAGGCAGATGGCCACCCTTGCCAGCTTTGCCATGGGGCTGTCGGGGGTGTTGACTACCGCAATGGTCCGCGCGCCTTTGGCCTGTGCGTGCTGCAAAATCTCAAGGGGATAGGGGGTCGAGCCGCTGGCGGACAGGGCAATGACGCAATCCCGCTCTGTGATGTCCGCTGCATCAGCTTGCGCGGCTTGTTTGTCGTCCTCTATGGCCCCTGTCAGATGTGTCAGGCTGGCTTGCCCGCCTGCCAATAAAATGCGAACCGATTGCGGAGGAATGCCAAAAGTTCCCGAAAGCTCCAGCCCGTCTGCCATGCCCATCAGGCCGGAACTGCCGGCGGCGGCGTAAAACAGGCGGCCATTGTTGCCAAGGGTCTCTGCCATCAGGGCCGCGCCGCGCTGAATATCGGGTTGTGCCTGTGCAACGGTCTTTGCCGCCAGAACCTGCCCCTGAAACAACACATCAAGAATGGCGCTATCCGCCATTTGATCCAGCCCGCAGGCGTCTGGATGCGGTGTTTCTGTGGCGCGAAGGGTCATCTATGGCTCCGGAGCGGGAATCGTTGCTATTGGAAGATAAATACCAAACAAATACCTTTTGTCTACCTTTTTCAATCCAGTCTGAGATCTGAGTGCGATTACACGGGGTAAAAGTAGAAAATACGCCACATCTCTCTTTGATTTCTCAAAAGGTATGCTAAAGGTATGGAATGACACAGGCGAATCAAATCTATTTAATCGGCGTGGACGGAGGCGGCACAGGCTGCCGCGCGGTGGTTGCGGATATGCACGGCGTGGTGCTTGGCCATGGTCAAAGCGGGCCTGCCAATGTTTCTACCAATACGGCGCAGGCGGTGGAAAATGTGATGGCCGCCATTCGGGGTGCCTGGCGTGCTGCGCAATTGCCGGAAGCGCAAATGCAGGCTGCCTGTTGTGTGCTGGGCCTGGCTGGCGCGAACAACAGCGACAACGTGAATGATTTTGTGCAGCTTTTGCCGTTCAAGACCCCCTATATTTGCGACGATCGGGAAACCAACCTGCGCGGGGCCATGGGGCATGGCGATGGGTGTCTGGCGGCGATTGGCACCGGATCTTTCTTCTGTTTGCGGCAGCAGGGCCATGACACCCATATCGGCGGTTGGGGGCCGGCGATTTCCGATGAGGGCAGCGGTGCCTTGTTGGGGCGCGAAGCCTTGCGGCTCTGCCTCCATGCAGAGGAAGGGCGGCTGCTCCATAGCGATTTGACGCACAGTATTTTTGACGGGTTTTCCCGATCCAAAGCCCGCCTTTCAGAATTCGCGATCCATGCAACACCGGGGGAGCTGGCGGCATATGCCAAGCAAATCGTGGCGGCGGCGCAGGGCGGCGATGTGAATGGGCAAGCCTTGCTGAAGGCTGCAACCGATGATGTGGTTGCCTGCATTCAGGCAACCGGATTTCAAGGCGGATTGCCGCTGTATCTGGTCGGGGGATTGGGCGCGGTATATGCCGAACGCTTGCCTGTAGAATTGCGAAAATGGGTAACCGCACCACAAGGGGGCGCGCTGGACGGGGCCTTGAAAATTGCGGCGGATTTGATTGCTGAAGGGGGGCAGGCCAATGCCGGCTAAAAAATTTTTGGATCCGGAGCA
>JALWOO010000237.1 GCA_027083485.1 Amylibacter sp.
GCCGCCACTCGATAGCCTCAGCACCACTGGCTATCGAGGATTATAGCCATTCAGAAATCGTGGTCCAGCCGCAACTGTGGGGAAGCGGTGTCGAGGCAATCATGTATTATAGCCATTCAGAAATCGTGGTCCAGCCGCAACTGCTTGCGGCTTTCAGCACCATATCGCTTCATTATAGCCATTCAGAAATCGTGGTCCAGCCGCAACCTGGCGCTGCTGCTCTGTGAATTCATCTGTATTATAGCCATTCAGAAATCGTGGTCCAGCCGCAACACAACGTACTGCTTTCTGTAAAAAGATCGATATTTTGCCGCTCTAGCAGACAAATTTCAAACGCTGGAAGCTCTCGGTATTTTTGCAAAACACCTGCCGACCGGCAATGCAAATGAAAGGGAGCTGGCCTTTCATACGAAAGGCCTTTGGTGCGGCCGAGAAGACTCGAACTTCCACGGGAGTTACCCCACAGCGACCTCAACGCTGCGCGTCTACCAATTCCGCCACGGCCGCACTGCCAAAGCTTGGTCGCGTTTCTATAAGCGTCTCGTGACAGCTTGTGAAGGCCTAAAACGCCCTGCACCATAAAAATACCCCCGCACAAAATGCCATTTGCACGGGGGGAAGAATTTATCTGCCGTTCAGGCGATCAATTGCTGGAGGCACCGAAGGTTGGCACCACGAAACCGGTGTTTTTTGGTGCCGCTGGAGCGGCAGCAACCGGAGCCGGAGACGACAGGCGCGCGACAGCTGCCTGGATCAGGGCCGGACGATCGGTTTGACCCGGTACAAATACCGCAGGCATGCCCATTTCGATGGCATTGTTGGCCGATGCGTACCACTGCACGGCAAGGTCTTTGCGCTGGCTGGTACCAAAACCGTTCAGCAGGTGATGGCCCAGAAGTTCACCGTAAACCGGCTCGCCGAGGGTCACCAGAATAAGCGTGGAGGCAAGCGCCACATCGGCGTTATCCGTGCGATAGCCGACACCTAGACAAATCTTGGCTGTATGGGTCAGCTGTGCCGGCGACATGCCGGTAGACAGGATCATTTCGCTGGTTTTGGCGATGACCTGATCACGCTGACCAAGGGACAATGCAGACACCTGCTCCTTGAACGCCGGGCCAAGGGTCTCGCACTGGGCCTGCATTTGAGCAGGGGAAATGCCTTGTACCTTTTTGATCATTTCCTCGCTTTGGGAAATGGCATAGATCCGCGCCAGACAGAACTGTTCATTCAGGGCAAATACCGGATCCTGCATGCTGGACACATTGGTAAAGCCGCCGTTGGTATTGGTGATCAGGCTGACCTTGTTGCAATGGTTGTTCATGGAAACGGTGGTCTCCCCGCCGCCAAAGCTCGGGATGCTAAAGCCACCGCTGGCAGGGGCAGCAGCCCCGCGCACAACAGGCTGCGCCGATGGCACAGGTGCGCCGGGTTGTTGCGCGCTTGCCTGATAGGTATTGGGCAAGGTTTGCTGTGGTGTCTGCGCCGGAGCCAAAGCCATTACAGGGCCTGTGTCCACTTTCTCGCAATTGCCACGCTGGCATTTGAACATCGCGGGCTGCACATTGAAGGCCTGAAAATCATTGCGCTGATACCCGTCTGGCGTCGAGGCAAACACCCGCACAGCAC
>JALWOO010000238.1 GCA_027083485.1 Amylibacter sp.
CCCGAGTTCAGCATTTTTTGTGCAGAAGGGCTTTTTTGGGCGTGGGGGGCGTATTTTCTGGCAGGGTTCCGCGCCTGGGTGGTGGGGTCTGCAAGGATCATAAAACAAACTTGCCCGCGGGCTTTGGCTGATTTATGTCGGGGGCGACGATAGCTTGGCTTCGCGTTTCGCCCATGCCCTACGGGGCTTTTGACATCACCGCAGTACGCTTGGAGCAGCAATGCATCACTTTTTGGACATTCTGAAAATCATTATGGCGGATGTGTTTTTGTCCGG
This sequence comes from Amylibacter sp., assembly GCA_027083485.1. GTDB lineage: Bacteria > Pseudomonadota > Alphaproteobacteria > Rhodobacterales > Rhodobacteraceae > Amylibacter. The sequence goes on from JALWOO010000238.1 coordinate 277, forward strand.
AGACAACGCATTGGTAATCGGAATGGCGGCAGCGGGTTTGCCTGCGGGGTTGCGTAAAAAGGCGATTTTCTGGGGGATGGCTCTTGCTGCGGGTTTGCGGGTGTTTTTCGCGGCAATCGCCAGTTATTTGTTGGCCATTCCGGGCATTCTGTTCATTGGCGGGCTGTTGCTGGCGGTGGTGTGCTGGCGGTTTTATGGCGAGCTAAGAGAACATCATGACGCGCCCACAGAGGAAGCGGCCCAAGGCAACGCCAAGCAACAAACGCTGATTGCGGCGCTGGTGACCATCACCATTGCCGATGTTTCCATGTCGATTGACAACGTGGTCGCCGTGGCGGCCATTGCCCGCGAAAATACCGGTCTGTTGGTGGTGGGGCTGGTTCTTTCCATCGCTTTCATGGCGTTTTTCGCAAATATTATCATGCGGTTAATGACAAGGTTTCGCTGGCTTCCCTGGTTCGGGTTGGTGTTTCTTGTCTATCTCGCCTTTGACATGCTGCACGATGGCTGGCCGGAAATCTGGCATCTGGTTGGATAGGTCTTGTGCTTTTCCCGAAGTTGCCCCAGAAAATCCGGGTAACTGGGGAATATGGCAATGACGAAAAACTCTCTTTATCCGGCAGAGCCACAGCGGCAGGTTTATGATGTTGTGGTTGTTGGCGGGGCCATGATCGGGGCCTCTGTGGCCTGGCATTTGGCGCGTAATCCGGATTTTAACGGCACGGTTCTGGTTGTGGAACGTGACCCCACCTACGTGAATTCCGGAACCGCGCACACCAATAGCTGTGTGCGCCAGCAGTTCACCAATGAAATCAACGTGAAGATAAGCCGCTATGCTGCCGAGTTTATCCGCGATTTTCCCGCCCGAATCGGTGATCCGGAGGCCCCGGAAATCCCTTTGCACAGTTTTGGCTATATGTATCTTGCCGCCAACGATAGCGCGGCAGAGGTTTTGCGGGAAAACCAGCAGGTGCAGGCGGCATGCGGCGCAGCAACGCGGCTTTATTCGCCGGAAGCGTTGGCAGAGGCTTTCCCGTTTTACCATCTGGATGACATCGTGCTTGGCAGCCACAATCCGGTGGACGAGGGCTATTTCGACGGCAACACGATCTTTGACTGGTGGCGGCGCAAGGCGCGCCAGTTGGGGGTGGAGTTTATCAATAACACAGTGGTGTCGATGGCGCGCGCAGGAGGGCGGGTGCAGACAATAACGCTCGCCAGCGGGCAGAAGATAGCGGTTGGTTCTGTGGTTAACGCTTCAGGGACACGTGCGGCGGAGACGGCGCGAATGGCAGGGCTGGATCTGCCGGTAGAGCCGCGAAAGCGCTATACATTTGTGTTTGAGGCGCAAGACCCGCTGCCCTGTGATCTGCCCCTGACCGTGGACCCAAGCGGGGTGCATGTGCGCACTGACGGGCGGTATTATATGGCCGGCTGTCCCCCCGCAGGGCCGGATCTGGCGGTGGATCCGGATGACTTCACGCAGGATTTCACCCTTTGGGAGGAAAAAGTCTGGCCCGCGATTGCCCACCGCATCCCCCAATTTCAGGCGTTGAAACTGATTCAGTCATGGGCAGGGAATTACGCCTATAACACGCTGGATCAGAATGCGATTGTTGGACCCCATCCCGAGGTGCCGAATTTCCTGTTTGTGAACGGGTTTTCAGGCCACGGGTTTCAGCAGGCACCGGCCATGGGGCGCGCCATCAGCGAATGGCTGGCTTACGGGGCATTCCGGACGCTGGATTTATCCGCATTTAGCGTGCAGCGCATTCTGGATGGTCAGCCATTGCTGGAAAAGTCGGTGATTTAGGACCGGAATCATCGCGATAAATGCGGTGGAGAATTCAACTATGAAATAGTTGACCGACTGGTCGGTTTATATTATAGCAATAAATTATAGGGATAAAATATATCCCGAATCCGGGGGAGGCCTCGGGAAACAACGCGCACCATATTGTTGCAAATGCAACTAAATCGTGCTAATTGTGAATTCTTAATGGCCGGGATGCTGTTTGTGCCCTTGGTTTTATGTTTCAGGGAGGAAACTACATGAATAAAATGTTAACACTGGCGGCATCGGCTGCGATTGCCGCGCTGACAACAACGGCTGCTTTTGCCGCTGAGATTACCTTGACTGTGTCAAGCTGGACGCCGCCGACCCACGGGATCAATGCGATCATGTGGCCAAATCTGATCAAGATGATGGAAGAAGCCACTGACGGCAAAGTGACCGCCGAAGTAAAGCTCGGTCTGGCACCGCCACCGGCACAAATGGATCTGGTTATGGACGGCGCGGCCGATATGACCATCATTTTTCACGGCTATCAGCCTGGCCGTTTTGTCGGCACCAAGCTGATCGAATTGCCCGGTTATGAAGGCAACGCAGAGGCGGCTTCGGTTGCTTACTGGGCTGTTTATGAGAAATATCTGGCAGCCATGAACGAACATCGCGGTGTCAAGGTTGTCGCGCTGATGACCCACGGCCCCGGCGTGATCCATTCCAACAAGGAAGTGAAAACACTGGCCGACCTGAAAGGGCTGAAAACCCGTCTTGGCGGTGGTGTTTCCGGTGATGTGGGCGCGGAACTGGGCCTGATCGGTATTCGTGTTCCTGCGCCGAAAGTGTATGAAACGCTGGCTTCCGGTGCAGCCGATGCGGTGGCCATGCCATTTGAAGGCCGCAAGGGTTTCAAGCTGACCGAAGTTGCAAAAAACGTGCTTGAAATGCCCGGCGGTTTTTATCGCGGCTCTTTTGCGATCCTGATGAGCCAGGAAAAATTCGACAGCCTGCCTGCCGATGTTCAAAAAGCTCTGGATGAAAAAGTATTCGGCGCACCTGCCTCGAAAATGCTCGGTGCCGCATGGGATACCATCGACGACATCGGCCGCAAAGCCACAATGGATGCTGCCGACAACACCATCACCATGGCGTCCGAAGCAGACCAGAAAGCATTTGCTGTAATTGCAGAAAAAGTCAAAGCCAAGGTTCTTAGCGAGCTGAAAGCCAAAGGCGTAGATGCGGATGCGGCTTATGCAATGGTAAAGGCTGAAATGGCAGCTGCGAAATAAAGCGACTTTTAAACTGAAACGATCAATCGGCGCGGTCATAGCCCGCGCCGGTTTTGTGAAAAGGGGAGGTATACGCCAGCATGGTATTTTTTCGAACTTTGGCCAGAATTCCGGTGCTGATGGCATCCTTGGCGTTGTTTACGCTGATGGTGATGACATTCAGTGACGTAATTATGCGCTCTGCCTTCAACGCGCCGATCGAGGCGGCAACCGAACTCACCCGAATGTTGATGGCGATCATGGTCTTTTCCGTGATGCCGGTGATGTCCGCGCGGGGCGAACATATCGCTGTAGATTTGCTGGACGGATTGTTTACCAATCCCGTTGTGGCGCGAATCAAAGATGCGCTGGTCTATCTGGCCTGCGGTGCGATGCTGTTTTTGCCCGCCGAACGGGTGATGGTCTTGGCGGAACGCGCCCGCAGTTATGGTGATGTGACCGAATATCTGGCGATCCCGCAATTCTATATCGGCTGGTTTATCGCCATCATGGCCTTTGTCACCGCTGTTATGCTGATCCTTCGTGGGTTGGCTGCTCTTTTTGCCCCTAAATTGCTGGAATCCTGATATGACTGAATCCTTGATTGGCTTTGCCATTGTTATGGTACTGGTACTGCTTCGCATGCCGATTGCCTTTGCCATGGGGCTGGTGGGTATGGTCGGCTATATGTACGAGACAAGCTATCGCGGCGCGATCTCTATGGTGTCGCGTTTGATTATCGACACGGCACAGGATTACGGCTTGAGCGTGGTGCCCCTGTTTATTCTGATGGGGCTATTTGTGAACAAAGGCGGCATTAGCCGTGAGTTATACCGCGTTTCCTACGCATTCCTTGGACATTTGCGAGGTGGGCTTGCAATGGCAACAATTCTGGCCTGTGGTGGATTCGCTGCGATTTGCGGCTCCTCTCTGGCAACAGCGGCAACCATGTCCAAGGTGGCGATGCCACAAATGCGCAAATACGGCTATGCCGACAGCCTGTCGACAGCATCTATAGCGGCTGGTGGTACGCTGGGCATCCTGATCCCGCCGTCGGTTATTCTGGTCATTTATGGCCTGCTGACAGAAACCTCGATCGGCAAGCTGTTCATGGCGGGGATCATCCCCGGGGTCATGGGCATTTTCTTTTACATGCTTGCGGTCCGCTATACCGTGGCGCGGGATCCCAAGGCCGGCCCCGCTGGCGAACGCACCCCCTGGAGCGGTCGTATCGCGGCCCTGCGTCAGGTCTGGGCGGTGTTGTTACTGTTCACTCTGGTGATTGGCGGGCTTTACGGTATCCTCGATGTCTGGCCAATCCACCTTGCATTTTCCCCGACCGAAGCCGCAGGCATGGGCGCGATGGGCGCATTTCTGATTGCCTTGGCGCGGGGCAACCTGACAGTTCCGGATGTGCTGGAAGTGTTGAAAGAAACCACCTTTACCACGGCGTCATTGTTCAGCGTGCTGATCGGTGCCTGGATTTTTTCCAATTTCGTCAACTATGCGGGCCTGCCCGATGCATTGCTGGGGGCCGTCACCTATTATTCGGTGTCTCCCTATGTCGTACTGGGCATGATTGTGCTGATCTATATCGCGCTTGGCTGTATCTTCGAGAGCCTCTCCATGTTGCTTTTGACGGTGCCGATCTTTTTCCCGCTGGTCCGGGATCTGGGTTTCGATCCGGTGTGGTTCGGTATTATTGTTGTGGTGGTCACAGAAATCAGCCTGATCACCCCGCCTGTGGGTCTGAATGTGTTCATTCTCAAGGGGGTTGTCGGAGATGTCACTACGGGTACGATTTTCCGAGGCGTAACCCCGTTCTGGATCGCCGATATCATCCGGCTGGCGCTGTTGCTGGCGATCCCCACGATCGCGCTGTATCTGCCCAATCAGATGGGATGAGCTATTTCGAATTCGCAATAAATATCCCCGCCGGAGGCATAAGAGTTTTAATGCCTCCGGCGGGGATATTTGGACGAATTCGAAATTGTAAACAGCGTTTAGTATTCCTGTAGCGGTGCCACTTGCAATTCGCCTTCGCTCATGTTGCGAATGGCGCGCGCTGTGGCGTGACAGGCGGCGGCGGTGGTGCAGTAGACGATCTTGCCATAGAGCGCGGCTGCGCGGATTTCGCGGCTGTCTTCAATGGCCTGGGTGCCTTCGGTGGTGTTGAACACCAGATCTATTTCGCCATCTTTCAGCTTGTCCACGATATTGGGGCGGCCTTCATAGACCTTGTTGACATGCACGGCCTCAACACCGTGTTCCGCCAAAAAACTGCGGGTGCTGTTGGTGGCCAGAATGGTAAAGCCCACATCAGCCAGAATTTGGGCCGCTTCTGCGATCTGTCGGGTTTTGTCTGCATCCTTGACAGATATAAACACGGTGCCGCTTTCTGGTAGAATATTGCCTGCGCCGAGTTGGGCCTTCAGGAATGCACGGGCAAAACCTTTGTCCAGCCCCATGACCTCGCCGGTGGAGCGCATTTCCGGCCCCAGCAGTGTGTCAACGCCCGGGAAACGGGCAAAGGGCAGGACGGCTTCTTTGACGGCGAAATGTTTGGTATGGGGGGATTTCAGGGGGAACTCGGACAGGCTGGCCCCGGCCATGACCTTGGCCGCAATTGCGGCGATGGGGGAATTAACCGCCTTGGCTACAAACGGCACAGTACGCGAGGCGCGCGGGTTGACTTCCAGTACAAAGATTTCGTCGTCCTTGATGGCGAATTGCACGTTCATCAAACCAACCACGTTCAGCGCCAGCGCCATGGCTTCTGTCTGGCGTTTCAATTCGGCAATGGTTTCATCGGACAGCGAATAGGGCGGCAGCGAACAAGCGCTGTCGCCGGAATGTACGCCGGCCTCTTCGATGTGCTGCATGATGCCGGCCACATGAACGGATTTGCCGTCACACAGGGCATCCACGTCGATTTCAACCGCGCCGACAAGATAGCTGTCGAGCAGAACCGGACTGTCGCCGGAAACCACCACGGCCTCGTTGATATAGCGGGTCAGCTGCGCATCATCGCGCACGATTTCCATGGCGCGCCCGCCCAAAACATAGGAAGGGCGGATCACTAGCGGATAGCCCACGTCTTTGGCGATAACAAAAGCCTGCTCGCCGGAATGGGCAATGCCGTTATAGGGCTGTTTCAGGTCCAGATCCTGCAACAGCTTCTGGAAGCGTTCGCGGTCTTCGGCCAGATCAATCGCATCCGGCGTGGTGCCCAGAATCGGGATACCCTCGGCCTCCAGATCATTGGCGAGCTTCAGCGGTGTCTGACCGCCGAATTGCACAATTACCCCGTGCAATGTGCCGTTTTCCTGCTCTACCCGCAGGATTTCCAGCACATTTTCAAGAGTCAGCGGTTCAAAATACAACCGGTCCGAGGTGTCGTAATCGGTAGAAACGGTTTCGGGGTTGCA
>JALWOO010000239.1 GCA_027083485.1 Amylibacter sp.
GTCTCCGCTGCATGTGCCGAAATTAGGGATTTTAGCTGATTTAGCCAATGATCCACCGTCACAGGTCCGGTTACGACCGATTCATCATTCACATAGCGGTCAAACTGGCCATCCGGATCATAGACATAGGCCATACCGCCGGTCATGCCCGCCGCGAAATTGGCCCCGACAGAGCCAAGGATCACAGCCACCCCGCCGGTCATATATTCGCACCCGTTGGAGCCGCAGCCCTCGATCACCACCTCGGCACCGGAATTGCGCACCGCAAAGCGTTCACCGGCGCGACCATTGGCAAACAGACGCCCCGCCGTGGCCCCATAGAGAACCGTGTTGCCGATAATGGTGTTATCGGCGGCAACCAGCGGGCTATTGAGCGGCGGGCGCACAACGATCGTGGCCCCCGACAGCCCCTTGCCCACATAGTCGTTGGCATCGCCGGAAACTTCCAGCTTCAACCCCGGCGCGGCAAAGGCACCCAGCGCCTGACCGGCGGAACCGGTCAGTTTCACCGTCAAATGGTCCGGCTGCAAATCATTGCGCATGCCGAAACGTTCAACAATCTTGCTGGAAACCCGCGTGCCAATGGTGCGCAGGGTGTTTTGCACCGCATAGGACAGCTGCATTTTTTCGCCATCCTTGAAGAAAGGCTCCGCATCCTTCAGAATTTCCGCATCCAGCGTATCGGGCACGCTCTGGCGCGGCTTGTCGCGGTCGTAATGGATGCTGTCGGCAGAAGCCACACTGATCAGCATCGGGTTCAGGTCCAGATCATCCAGATGGGCCGACCCGCGGCTGACCTGCGCCAGCATATCGGCGCGACCGATGATTTCATCCATGGAACGCGCGCCCAGCGAGGCCAGAATCTCCCGCACTTCCTGTGCATAGAAGGTAATCAGATTAACCACCTTGTCCGCCGATCCGGTGAATTTCTTGCGCAGGTCTTCGTCCTGCACACAGATGCCCACAGGGCAGGTGTTGGACTGGCACTGACGCACCATGATACAGCCCATAGCGATCAGGGCTGCCGTGCCGATGCCGTATTCTTCGGCCCCGAGCATCGCCGCCATGACAATATCGCGCCCCGTGCGCAAACCGCCATCCGTGCGCAGCGTCACCCGCTCGCGCAGGTTGTTCATGGCCAGCACCTGATGGGCCTCGCTCAGGCCCATTTCCCAGGGCAGACCGGCGTATTTGATCGAACTGGCAGGCGAAGCCCCCGTGCCGCCGTTATGGCCGGAAATCAGGATCACATCGGCCTTGGCCTTGGCCACACCGGCGGCGATGGTACCAACGCCGCTGCTGGCTACCAGTTTCACCGTCACCTTGCAGCGCGGGTTGATCTGTTTCAGATCGTAAATCAGCTGGGCCAGATCCTCGATTGAATAAATATCGTGGTGGGGCGGTGGTGAAATCAGGGTCACGCCCTTGGTGGAATGGCGCAAACGCGCGATCAGGTCGGTGACTTTCATCCCCGGCAACTGCCCGCCTTCACCCGGTTTCGCCCCCTGGGCCACCTTGATTTCCAGCTCTTCACAGTGGTTCAGGTATTCGGCAGTGACGCCAAAACGCCCCGAGGCCACCTGTTTGATCTTCGCCGAGGGGTTGTCCCCGTTCGGTTCCGGCAC
>JALWOO010000240.1 GCA_027083485.1 Amylibacter sp.
GAGACCGGCCTGCCCGATCACCACCAGACGGGACTGGCGCGGCTCCTCTGTGGTAAAGGGCCGGTCGAAATAGGACTCAACGCGCGGGCCAACCGCCTGAATGGTCAGGCGCATGGGTTTGCCTGTCACGGCGGCAAACCCCTTGAGCCGCAAAATATCGTGATCCTGAATCACGGTTTTCAGATGCGCGGCAAAGGCCGCCGGATTGGCGATTTCGCCCAGATCCACCACGAAGCTTTCGAAATCGTCGTGGTCATGGTCGTGGTGATGATGGTGGTCGCCGTCGTGATCGTCGTCATGGTCATCATCTTCGTGGTCGTGATGGTGGTGGTGAACCTCGTGACGGCCTTCCAGATCATCCTCGGCCCCGATGCCCTGCCCCAGCAGCACATCCACCGGCAGCGCGCCCATGCGGGCCTTGACCACCTGCACACCATCGCGGCTTTCGCCTTGCAGTCGGGCCACCAGAGCGGTTGCCTCTTCCTCGTTCAGCAAATCCGCCTTGTTGACCACAATCAGATCGGCACAGGCGATCTGGTCCTCGAACAATTCGGACAGCGGGGTTTCGTGGTCCAGATTGTCATCCTGCGCCCGCTGCGCATCAACAGCGGCCACGTTATGGGCAAACAGCCCCTCGGCCACGGCCTTGCCATCCACCACGGTCACAACCCCGTCCACCGTAACCTTGGTGCGGATTTCCGGCCAGTTAAACGCCCGCACCAAAGGTTGCGGCAGGGCAAGGCCCGAGGTTTCGATCACAATGTGATCCGGTGCCGGATCGCGCGCCAGCAGCATTTCCATGGTCGGAATGAATTCATCCGCCACCGTGCAACAGATACAGCCGTTGGACAGCTCCACCACATCGTCACCGCTACAGGTTTCATCACCACAGCCGGTCAGAATTTCGCCATCCACCCCCAGATCGCCGAATTCATTGATCACCAGCGCAATGCGCTTGCCTTTGGCGTTTTTCAGCATGTGCTGGATCAGGGTGGTTTTTCCGGCCCCAAGAAAGCCGGTGACTACAGTTGCGGGAATTTTAGCAGGCATGGGAATTGCTCCGATGTGGGGGATGGGTTAGGCCTAGGCCGTGAATAAGGGAAGGCGCTGAAATGCACCATAGGGTAACGGTTTGCGAAACATGTGCCGCAGCAGGGGAAAACCCCCGTGGCCACGGGTTTGCAGATGAATTGCGGGCGCTGTTTGACAGTGCGGGATTGCCGGATGTAACGGTAGATACCGTCGCCTGTCTGAATTCTTGCGCCGAACCGACCGCCCTGTCGTTTCGGGCGGCGGGCAAATGGGCGTATCTGTTTTCAAACGTGGACCCGACACAGGACGGCGAAAACGTGCTGGCCTTTGCGCGGCTGTACCTGAACAGCAAAGACGGCGAAATCACCGACGCGCGCAGCTGTGGCCGCCTGCGCCATTGCCTGCGGGGCCGCATACCGGCGGGATAAGGCGCAGCCCGAAGGCTACGCCAATTTTCAGGAGGTCTGGTCACGGTTCCAGAAATATCCGGCGGTCAGGCCCAGAACCACCCATGTCATAAAGGACACCGCATAGGAACGTGCCACATATTCGCCGGACAATTCAGGCGGCGCAACGCCGGTGAATTCC
>JALWOO010000241.1 GCA_027083485.1 Amylibacter sp.
CTTCCCCGAAGGCAAGACCATCGTCAACACCCGTGCGTGGGGAGTTGTGCGGGCGGGGGACACCGGCCCTGCGCTGTTGCTTTTGCCCGGCACATTGGGGCGGGGGGATATTTTCTGGCAACAGATTGATGCCCTGCGCGGGCGGGTGCGTATTCTGGCGCTGACCTATCCGGAGACCGGCGGCATCATCGACTGGGCGCAGGATATTGACCGGTTGCTGACGGATCACGGGTTTTCTTCGGTTACGGTGCTCGGGTCTTCGCTTGGCGGGTATCTGGCACAATATTTTGCAGCAACCTATCCCCAAAGGGTCGCGCGATTGGTGGCGGCAAATACCCTTGCCAGTCTGGATATTCTGGCCCACAGCCCGCCCTATAACACCGATATAGATGCGCTTTCGGAGCGCGATTTGATGACGGGCTTTACCGCCAAACTACAGGCGTTGAAACCGGTGAAACCGGATTTGGCGGGGCTGTTGCTGGCCGAAGTCGAAGGCCGCATTCCGGTTCGGGAATTGCGAAACCGGCTCAAGGCGTTGCAAGGTGGGCCGGAACTGCCGGCCCAGACTTTGGAGCCTGACAACATATTCACCGTCGAATCCGATGATGACCAACTGATCCCCGAACCGGTGCGCCGGGCTGTGTGGGCGGCTTTGAAACCTGCGCGTGCCTATGTTTTTGAAAACGGCACCCATTTTCCCTATGTGACACAGCCGCAAAAATACACGGCGATGCTGGCCGAAATACTGGAGGTGTAATCCATGCTGACCCTGTCCAATGCGGATATTCGCGCACTTTTGCCGATGCAGGCCGCGATTGATCTGGTGGCCAAGGCGATGGGGGCGGCTTCTGCCGGTCAGGCTACGCTTCCCTTGCGTCAAGCAATGCCGCTGGATGCGCCGAACCTGCTGGGGATTATGCCGGGGGCCATGCAGGAACCGGCCTGTTATGGCACCAAATTGATAAGCCTCTATCCGGATAATCCGGCCAAGGGCTATTCCTCCCATCTGGGGCTGATGGTGTTGTTTGAACGCGACCACGGCACGCCGATGGCAATTATGGACGCAGGGCTGTTGACCGGCATTCGCACGGCGGCGGCCAGCGCGGTTGCCACGCGGGTATTGGCCCGGTCGCAAGCCTCGGTTCTGGCGATTGTTGGCACAGGAGAACAGGCGCAGCACCACATCGAGGCAATCTGTGCCGTGCGCCCGATTGCAAAGGTCTGGATTGCGGGCCGCACTGCGGAACGGGGTAGGGCCTTTGCCGCCAGTATGGCCGAAAAATATCCGCAGATTGATATTCAGGCGGCGCAGAATATCCGTAACGCCGTTCAGGATGCGGATATTGTCTGTACGGTGACTTCGGCACGGGACACGGTTTTGCACGGCGACTGGATCCGTGCGGGCACCCATGTGAACGCGGTCGGGGCCTCGGTTCCGACCCTGCGCGAGATTGACGAAAACCTTGTGGTCAAATCCGGTTTGTTCGTGGATTACCGCCCGTCTGCGCTGGCGCAAGCGCGGGATATTATCGAGGCGCTGGAAAACGGGGCTATCACCAAAGACCACATTCAGGGTGAAATCGGCGAGGTGCTGAACGGCAGCATTCCCGGACGCAAGGATGCCGGACAGGTCACGCTTTACCGGTCCATGGGGATCGCGGCGCAGGATTTGATTTGCGCCCATCACGTGGCAGAGCAGGCAAAAATACGCGGGCTTGGCACCTCTGTATCAATTTTCTGAAAAACGGTTAATCTGTTGCCATGCGAGGGAGAGCAACCATGGTGATGCAGGGCTATAGCAAGACAGAATTTTCAACCGATGCGGTGGACGGCAAGCCGCTGAAACATGATGTATACACCAAGGGCGATGGGCCGGTGGTGCTGATCATTCAGGAATTGCCGGGCATCGGGGTGGAAACCTTGCGGCTGGCAGACAAATTGCAGGCGGCCGGATTTCGGGTGGTGCTGCCGCATTTGTTCGGCCCGCTGGGCAAGCTGTCCTTTGTCGGAAACATCGCGCGCCTGTTTTGTATGCGCCGTGAATTTTCCCTGTTTGAACGCCATAAAACCAGCCCCGTTGTCCGCTGGCTCGGTGCGCTTTGCGCTGCGCTGAAACAGCAGTATCAGCAACCGGGCATTGGGGTTATCGGCATGTGCCTGACCGGAAATTTTGCAATTTCCCTGATGGCCAATGATGCGGTGCTGGCGGCGGTGGCGTCGCAACCGTCTTTGCCGTTGTTTGCCCCGTCTGCCCTGCACATGTCAGAGCAGGACATTCAGGAGATTCGTCAGGGGCTGGATGAAAAAGGGGCCATGCTGGCGTTTCGCTTTGCCGGCGACAAGCTTTGCCCCCAAGCCAAATTTGACGCGCTGGATGCGGCATTCAACGATGATCGGGAACGCATCAGGTTGACCAATGTGCCGGGCAACAAACATGCCTTGCTGACCGTGCATTTTATCGACGCGGCAGGATCGCCTACAGATCAGGCGTTGCAGCAGGTTCTAGCCTATTTCAAAGATAAGCTTTAGCGGTCCCTAATTGTCGCCCGGTGGTGGCGCTGTCGGGGTGCGCGCACCGGCGCGGCGCATGCGGGCCAATTCGCGTCTTGCGGCAAGGGTCTGATCTTCGTAGCGCCGGAAATAGGTATTGGTGCCGAACCAGCGTTCAAACAGTCTTGGCCCGTTTTTCTCACGGAATTTCTGATCTTCTTTGGCCGTGACCTCGCGAATGTTCTGGGCGGTGCCAAAACGTGTGGCCGCCGTCAATAGCGGGGCTTCACCGCGATTGATGCGATCACTGTCGAGCCGTTTGGGCTGTCCACCCATGGCGGCAACAGCATCGTGGAAGGGTTTTGGATCAACCAGATTGGGGCCGCCCAGGTCCGGTTCGGGCAGAGTGGTCACATCATCCGGAATTTGCAGGGGTTTGGTCGGCAAAATGGCAAATTCATCCGGTCCGGAGCCTTTGCTACTGCTGGCAAACAGCTTGCCAATGCCGCTCTGGGTGTCGCCACAGCCAGCAAGAAAACTGGCAATAACTGCCATCATCGCAATTTTAAACAGTCCGGTTTTCATCCCTGCACATGCCCTTATCAACCCACTTGTCGAAGGTTTACCCTAGTTTTTAACGGAGGTCACGCTCTTTGCTGCAAGCGTTCTGAAAACAATACAAGTCCAATCGCACCGACAAAGATCGATACATCCGCCACGTTGAACGAATAGGGGTTGCGCCAGCCACAACAGGACATGTTCAGGAAATCGGCCACCGCCCCGTAAACGATGCGATCGACCGTATTTCCAAGCGCCCCGCCAACGATGCAGGCAATCAGAAACGTGCCGAACCAGCCGGTAAAGCGCCGCCCCCACCAGAGTACGCCAACCGTAACAGTCAAGGTAACAGCGATCAAAATATACCGGAGCATGTCGGACCCTTGGCCGGAAAACAGGCCAAAGTTAACGCCCTCGTTCCAGGCCATACGCAGGTTCAGATAGGGCGGGAAAACATTAATGGCCTGACGCATCATCAGATCAAGGTATTCCACCACAAACCATTTGCTGCTTTGGTCTAACAGGAAAATAATGGCTGATAATAGCAGGATACGTTTCATTTCTCGCCCTTTCTAAGCTTAGTGCCGGAAGTGTCGCATGCCGGTAAAGACCATGGCAAGGCCTGCCTCGTCTGCAGCGGCGATCACCTCGGCGTCGCGCATGGACCCCCCGGGCTGGATCACTGCGGTTGCACCGGCTTGTGCGGCTGTGATCAGGCCATCGGCAAATGGGAAGAAGGCATCCGAGGCCACAACCGACCCTTTGGTCAGCGGTTCATCCAGCCCCATGATTTCGGCCATATCCTGTGATTTGCGCGCGGCGATATGGGCGCTGTCAACGCGGCTCATCTGCCCAGCCCCAACACCCACGGTTGCGCCGTTTTTCACATAGATAATGGCGTTGGATTTCACATGTTTGGCGATTTTCCAGGCCAGAATCAGGTCGGCAAGTTCTTGCTCGCCCGGGGCGCGCTTGGTGACGACCTTCAAATCTTCGGGTGCCACATAGCCGTTGTCGCGGTCCTGAACCAGATAACCGCCGGACACCTGTTTCCATGTCTGCCCGGGTGCTTTCACATCCGGCAGGCCGCCGGTGGTCAGCAGACGCAGGTTTTTCTTGGGGATGAAAACCTTGCGGGCCTCGTCCGTGGCGTCCGGCGCGATAACGACCTCGGTAAAGATTTCCACGATCTTTTCGGCGGTTTCCTTGTCCAGCGTCTGGTTCAGCGCAATGATGCCGCCAAAGGCCGAAGTGCGGTCACAATCAAACGCTGCCTGATAGGCTTCGGCCAGCGTGGCCCCGCGTGCCACACCGCAGGGGTTGGCGTGTTTGATGATCGCGCAGGCGGGGCCTTCTGCCGGATCAAATTCGGCCACCAGCTCAAACGCCGCGTCTGTGTCGTTGATGTTGTTATAGGACAATTCCTTGCCCTGAAGCTGTGTCGCCGTTGCCACGCCCGGACGGGTGGAGCCGTCCTTGTAAAACGCCGCCTTCTGGTGCGGGTTTTCACCATAGCGCAGGGGCTGCGCCAACGTGCCGGCAATGGCGCGGCGACGCGGGGTTTTGCGCCCGATGGCATCGGCCATCCAGCTGCTGACAGCCGCGTCATAGGCCGCCGTGCGGGCATAGGCGCGCTGCGACATTTCCTTGCGAAAGGCAGAGGTCGTGCCGTGGTTTTCATCCATTTCCGCGATCAGGGTTTCATAGTCTTCCACATCGACAATGGTGGTGACAAAGGCATGGTTCTTGGCGGCGGCGCGAATCATCGCCGGGCCGCCAATGTCGATATTTTCAATGCAGGTATCGAAATCCGCGCCCTTGGCGACGGTTTCTTCAAACGGGTACAGGTTGACCACCAGCAGATCAATCGCGCCGATGCCATGTTCGTTCATGGCGGCCACATGCTCGGGATTGTCGCGCAGCGCCAGCAGCCCGCCATGCACCATAGGGTGCAGGGTTTTGACCCGCCCATCCATCATTTCGGGAAAATTGGTAATCTCGGAAACATCGGTAACCGGCAGTCCTGCATCACGAATTGCCTTGGCCGTGCCGCCGGTGGAGAGCAAATCCACCCCGCGCATCAGCAGTGAAGTCGCCAGATCGAGCAGGCCGGTTTTGTCGGAAACGGAAATCAGCGCGCGGTGAATGTGAACGTGGTCTTGTGGCATGGGAGTTTTCAGTCCTTGCATGTCTTGCAACGCGCCGGTGTGCCCCGGTTTCAGGGGCAACGGATCAGACCGAACGCGTCAGGGTCCAGGTAACGCGGCCCTCATAGTCTATCGCGCGCGAAGTTACCACAATCTGTTTTGTTTCACGCGGTCGCAGGCGGCTGCGGTCCATATAAAGCGAGCCAAGCAGTTTCATTTGTCCACGTCCGGAGGTCATACGAAAGACCCATGTTTCCTGATTGGGCAACTGCAATGAAATCGCGGTGCCGTTCAGATCCAGCTCCGCCGCCACATCCGGATGAATGTGAAAATGCAGGCGAAAGGGGATGGCCTTGGTCTTTTTGTTCTTGATGCGGCGGTCAAATCGGGCGCGATCTGTGGCGCTCTCGCATTTGACCTCGTCTATACCGCGCAGTTCGGTGCCATTGTTGATCATCGAAATCTGCCGGTGATGGATGAGTCCATGGCTGGCTTCATAGCCGTCATGGGTGGCCCGCACCGCGCGGCCGGTGCGGTTTTGGTCGGTGAGCACGGTGACAACACTGGGGCTGCGCAACAGGCGGCTGCCAGAGGGGCCAGAGGTAAATTCGCTGGAGGACGCCCCGCCCACTGTCAGGGTGTTATGGGCGGCGGTGGATCTTGTCGCGGCGCGGATCTCTTCGGAAAACCCGTAGGAACGCCCCTGATTCACCAGCAAGGGATACTGTCCGGAGGACAATTCAAACGCCAAAGTGCAGGCATGTGCCTGATCCGCCGCCTGTGGAGGCGGCAGTTTGGCCGTGTCCATTATCAGGCGTGTGGCACCGGAAACCATCCGCGTATAGCCCATGGCCCCGTGCATCCGCGCCGGACTGCGAAAACCGGCATCCGCCAGGGCCTGATCGAGCTTTTCTGCCTGACCGGAGCCGCCGCCGTGGAAATGGATCAACCCGCCATCGCCCAAACGCAGGGCGCGCAGGGTCGGGGCCATGCGCTCGACCGCCTTCAGGATATCCGGCTCTGCGGTCAGGAATTCCGTGCTGGCGGCCTGCGTTACCCATGACAACAGGGTAAACACTTCCATCAGGGCTTCCGGATTGCGGCTGATGATGCTGCCGTCACGGGCTATTTCGCGCCGGCATTCCGCGCCCAGGGCATGCAGCGCCGGTTGCAACAACCCCTCTTTGCCCTCAAGCGCCATGCCGCAATAGGCCAATCCGGTCAGGGCCTCGAAACGGGGCAATCCGGGGCGCATGGTTTTCCAGCGTTTGGCCAGAAAATGCGCTTGCAGGCCGAGGCTCTTGAAATAGACCCTGGATTTTTCCGGTGGTTGCTGGTTCAGGATCAGCAAAGCATGGTTGATCCAGCGAATAACCCGCCGGCCGGTGATATCCGCGCGCCAGGCCTGCCCTTTGCCGGTGCCGTATTTCCGGATCCATTCAAACAGCCATTTCTGGCCTTTGGCATGGGCTTGCCGGTTGGTACAGGCCGCCAGATCATCGAGCCAGGCAAACCCGTGCAAATCAGTGC
>JALWOO010000242.1:0-5590 GCA_027083485.1 Amylibacter sp.
ATGTGGGTTTCACCGCAAAACGGCAGACGATATCCTGACCTGTGGAAATGCCGCCAAGGATGCCGCCGGCGTGGTTGGATGAAAATGTCGGGCCGTTGTTGCCCATGTAGATTTCATCGGCGTTGTCTTCTCCGGTCAGTTCTGCCGCACCAAAACCGGCCCCGATTTCAACACCTTTCACCGCGTTGATCGACATCATGGCGGCGGAAATATCTGTATCAATCTTGCCATAGACCGGCGCGCCCAGACCGGCGGGCACGTTGCGGGCCACGACCTCGACCACGGCCCCGACGCTGTTGCCGGATTTGCGCAGGCTGTCCAGATAATCGGCCCAGTCGGCGGCGGCCTGTGCGTCCGGTGTCCAGAACGGGTTCTGGTTGATCTGGTCCCAGTCCCAGTTGTCGCGGTTTACTTTTTGCGGACCCATTTGCACCATGCAGCCGATGATTTGCAGGTTCGGCACCAGCGCCTTGATGGCTTCACGGGCCACGCCACCGGCGGCAACCCGTGCGGCGGTTTCGCGGGCCGATGACCGCCCGCCGCCGCGATAATCGCGGATGCCGTATTTTTGCCAATAGGTGATATCCGCGTGCCCCGGGCGGAATTTATCCATGATGTCGGAGTAATCCTTGCTGCGCTGATCGGTGTTGCGGATCATCAGCTGGATCGGGGTGCCGGTGGTTTTGCCCTCGAACACGCCGGACAGGATTTCCACTTCGTCGGCCTCTTGCCGTTGGGTGGTGTATTTATTCTGCCCCGGTTTGCGCATGTCGAGCCAGTGTTGCAACATGCTGGCCTCAAGCGGCACATTCGGCGGGCAGCCGTCCACAGTTGCGCCAAGCGCAGGGCCGTGGCTCTCGCCCCAGGTGGTGACGCGGAAAAGATGGCCAAAAGAATTCATCGACATGGGGGTCTCCTTGTTCCGGTCTGATTAAACCAAGCGCACAGGCGGGAAAAGGGTATTTTGCTTGCAATCCGGCCGGACTCGCGTATTTCTGGCCTTACCTCGGGGGGCCTTAGGGCTGAGATACGCAATGCGTGACCCGTTGAACCTGAACCGGATCATACCGGCGGAGGGAAGGTACCGGAAATCTCCGAACCAGACCTGCGCCTGTAGCCAATGGAGATTGAGATGCTCAAACCACTTCTATTTGCTGCGGGACTTTGCCTTGCGACTGTTGCGACTGCGCAAGAAAAGCCCGTTCTTACTGTTTACACCTATGGCAGCTTTGTGTCGGACTGGGGGCCGGGGCCGAAGGTCGAAGAAGCCTTCGAGGCCGAATGCAACTGTGATTTGCAGTTGATTGACGCGGGCGACGGGGCGGCGCTGTTGTCGCGGGTACAGCTTGAGGGCACCCGCTCCAAGGCGGATATTGTGCTGGGGCTGGACACGAACCTGACAGCGCGGGCGCGTGAAACCGGCCTGTTTGCACCGCTGGCCCTGACCGCGCAGCAACTGGATGTGCCGGTGGAATGGGTGGATGATACGTTCTTGCCCTATGACTGGGGCTATTTCGCCTTTGTTTATGATAAAACCAAACTGACGGACGTGCCGGACAGCTTTCAGTCGCTGATTGATATGCCGAAGGATTTCAAAATTGTCATACAGGATCCGCGCAGTTCCACCCCCGGTTTGGGGTTGCTGCTCTGGGTAAAGGCTGCCTATGGCGACAAGGCCGCCGATATCTGGGCCGGTTTGCAGCCGCATATCCTGACTGTGACCAAGGGCTGGTCGGAAGCATACGGCATGTTTTTGAAGGGCGAGGCGGATATGGTTTTGTCCTATACCACCTCCCCCGCCTATCACCTGATTGCCGAAGGTGACAACACCAAGGCGGCGGCGTCTTTCAGCGAGGGGCACTATCTGCAAATCGAGGTCGCGGGCAAGCTGGCGGCGACGGATCAGCCGGAACTGGCGGACCGGTTTCTGGAATTTATGATCGGCCCGAAATTCCAGTCGATCATCCCGACAACCAACTGGATGTATCCGGCGGTTTTCTCCTTGGAGGGCCTGCCCAAAGGGTTTGAAACCCTGATTACTCCGGTTGAAAGCCTGATCGTCCCCGCAGAAGACGCCAAGCGCATCAAGGACGAGGCTTTGCAAGAATGGCTCACAACACTCAGCCGTTAAGCATTGCTCGGGTTCTGGCCGGGAGCAGCGCGCTGGTGCTGCTGCTGGTCATGACCCTTGGCACGGTGCTGGCCGTTGGCACCCACACCCGTTTGCAAAACGGGTTGGGGGCGGCGGATTGGGCGGCGCTGCGTTTTACGGTGACGCAGGCCGTGGTCTCGGCAACGCTGAGCATTCTGCTCGCGATCCCCACCGCGCGGGCATTGGCGCGGCGGCAGTTTTTGGGCCGTCAGATGATGGTGTCCCTGCTGGGCGCGCCGTTTATCCTGCCCGGTATTGTGGCGGTTCTGGGTATCGTCGCGGTCTGGGGGCGCACCGGCTATGTCAGTACGGTTCTGGGCTGGTTTGGCGGCGGGCCGCTGAATATATACGGCTTTACCGGCGTGGTTCTGGCACATGTGTTTTTCAATCTGCCGCTGGCCACCCGTTTCATTTTACAAGGCTGGCTGTCGATCCCTGCCGAGCATTTCCGTCTGTCGGCGCAACTGGGTATGAGCAGCAAAGCGGTCAACCGGCAGTTGGAACGCCCGATGCTGCGCGCGGTGGTGCCGGGGGCGTTTTTGCTGATTTTTCTGCTTTGCATCACCAGTTTCGCCGTGGCTCTGGCGCTGGGCGGAGGGCCAAAGGCCACGACTGTTGAACTGGCGATTTATCAGGCGCTGCGGTTTGATTTCGATCTGCCCAAGGCCGCCCTGCTGGCGATGGTGCAATTTGCCCTGTGTACGGTGACGGCGCTTGCGACCCTGTGGATTGCCGCGCCGCAGGCTTTTGCTGTCGGGCTGGATCGTCCGGCGCGGCGATGGGACGGGCAGGACCGGCGGGCGGTTTTGTTTGATGCGCTGGTATTGCTGGCGGTGGCGTTGTTTTTGTTTGTGCCGCTGGTGTCGATCCTGTTGAATGGCGTGCCCAATTTGCTGAAACTGCCTGTTCAGGTCTGGCCGGCGCTGCGCAATTCTGTGCTGATCGCGGTGATCTCGGCGGTGGTGGCGATTGTGCTGTCGCTGGCGTTGTCGGCGCTGATTACCGGCCTTCAACGCCGGTGGAAATGGGCGGCAAGCCTGTTGGAAATCATCGGCTTTCTGTCGCTTGCTGCCTCGCCTTTTGTGATCGGGACAGGATTGTTCATCGTGCTGAACCCCTATGTGGACCCTTTTGCGGCGGCGCTGCCGATCACCATTGCGGTGAATGCGGTGATGTCGCTGCCCTTTGCCCTGCGTATTATTTTGCCGGCCATGGGGCGGGCGGAACATTTCTATGGCCGGCTTGGCGCGTCTCTTGGCATGACCGGCTGGTGCCGGTTTCGGCTTGCCATCTGGCCGCGCCTGAAACGGCCTGTGGGGTTTGCGGCCGGCCTGTCGGCGGCATTGTCGATGGGGGATCTGGGGGTGATTGCCCTGTTTGCCCCGCCGGATATGGCCACTTTGCCGCTGACCATGTATCGCCTGATGTCTGCCTATCAGACCGAGGCCGCCAGCGGTGTTGCCTTGCTGTTGATTGCAACCAGCCTTGCCCTGTTCTGGGTGTTTGACCGAGGAGGCCGCCTTGAGCATCACATTCGATAATCTTCATTTGCAGGTCGGGGGTTTTGCCCTGTCTGCGGATTTCACCATCGCCAAAGGCCGCAAAGTCGCCCTGCTGGGGCCATCGGGGGGTGGCAAAAGCACGCTGCTCTCGGCCTTGGCCGGGTTCATGGATGTGGCGCGCGGGCGTATTTTGTATAACGGTCAGGAAATCACCGACCTACCCCCCGCCAAGCGGCCGGTGACGTTGCTGTTTCAGGATCACAACCTGTTTCCGCATCTGAGCGTGGAACAAAACGTGGGTCTTGGGCTGGATCCCAACCTGCGCCTGAGTGCGGCGCAAAAACAGGTGGTGGCAGAGGCCTTGGCCCGTGTCGGGCTGCACGGGCAAGAGAGCAAACATCCGGCGCAAATGTCCGGTGGCCAGCAACAGCGGGTGGCAATTGCGCGGGCCTTGTTGCGCGATCAGCCGGTTTTGGCGCTGGATGAACCCTTTGCCGCGCTGGGGCCGGCGTTGAAACATGAAATGCTGGATCTGGTGGCCGAAATCGTGGACACCACCGGCGCAACCCTGTTGATGGTCACCCACCAGCCAGAGGACGCGCGCTATATCGCCGATGAGACGGTGCTGATTGCCGAAGGCACCGCCCATGCACCGCGCCCGACAGCGGCCTTGCTGGACAATCCGCCTGCGGCGTTGCGGGAGTATCTGGGAGCGTAGTCCGTTCTTGAACGGGGCGGGCGGAACGGTTACGACTTTGCCAAAGCCCTTTGGGGCGTGCTGTTTTCCCATCCGTTCAAAGGTTCCCGCCCATGCATTTGTTACAAGCCCAGCCCGGCAGTATTTCCGATGGTTCCGAACCTGTCGACCTTGGCCAGACGCCTGCCGATCTGGTGTTCATTTCGGCGGCGGATACGGAAATTGCGGGGCTGTCGGAGGCCCATAGCACGCTGGCAGGCGAAGGCGGGTCGCTGCGGCTGGCCAGCCTGAACCATTTGCAACATCCGATGTCGGTGGATTTGCACATTCAGGATTGTGCGGCGAAATCCGGCATGGTGATCGCGCGGGTTCTCGGTGGTTCCGGATACTGGAAATACGGGCTGGAACAATACGCGATTGCGCTGGGGCAGGCGGGGATACCCTTTGTGGCGCTGCCCGGCGACGACAAGCCGGACGAGGAACTATGGCGCTTGTCCACGGTGGCGCGCGCGGATTGGGAACAGCTTTGGGCCTATCTGGTTGAAGGCGGGCCGGAAAACGCGGTGAATTTCCTGCGCTATGCGGCGGCGATGCGGGAGGGCGGGGAGAAACCCGCTGGTGCCACGCCCTTGTTGCGGGCCGGCGTCTATTGGCCCGGTGCCGGTATCAGTGATCTGGACGCGGCGCGGGCGCACTGGACAGAGGGCGCGCCGGTGGTGCCGCTGGTATTTTATCGCGCGCTGGTGCAGGGGGCAGGGTTGAACCCGATCAACCGCATGGTCAAGGCCTTGTTGCGTCAGGGCCTGAACCCTTTGCCGGTGTTTGTGGCCAGCCTCAAGGATCCGGTTTCCGTGGCGACACTGGAAACCCTGTTTCAGGCCGCACCCCCTGCGGTGATCCTGAACTGCACTGCTTTTGCCGTAGGTTCCCCCCATCAGGGCGAGCATCACAAGGGGGCATCGAACCCCCTTGTGATGCCGGCCGCCAACCGCGCGCCGGTGTTTCAGGTGGTGCTTGCGGCCTCGTCAGAAGCGGATTGGGAAAGTGGCCTTAGCGGCCTGAGCGCGCGCGATATTGCGATGAATGTGGCCCTGCCGGAGGTCGACGGGCGGGTGTTGTCGCGGGCGATTTCATTCAAGGGCGAGGCGTATTTTGACGAGGCCACGCAATGCCCTGTTGCCGCCTATCGGGCACGGGGCGACCGGATTGATTTTGTGGCACAACTGGCGGCGAACTGGG
>JALWOO010000242.1:5600-6725 GCA_027083485.1 Amylibacter sp.
CCCCCCGAACCCCGCGCTGTCGCCGACAAGCGCGATGTCGCCAGGGGGCGGGTGGTGGATCGGCGGGTCGGGATTATTCTGGCGAATTACCCGAACAAGGACGGGCGGCTGGCCAACGGGGTCGGGCTGGACACGCCGGCGGGGACGGTTCTGGTTTTGCGCGAACTGGCGGCGGCGGGGTATCGGCTGCGGGATATTCCGCAGGATAGCGATGCGCTGATGGCGGCGATACTGGCGGGGCCGACAAATTGGCTGACGGATCGGGCCGCGCGCAAAGGGGGCGTGGAAATATCGATGGCGGATTACCAGATCGCCTATGGCCAACTGCCCTGGGAAGTGCGCCGGCAGATCGAGGAACGCTGGGGCGCACCCGAGGCGGACCCGTTTTACACCGCCGGAGAGGTGGATTGCGGCCGGTTCAACCTGTCGATCCTGCAATTTGGCAATGTAGTGGTCGGGGTGCAGCCGGCGCGGGGCTATAACATTGACCCCAAAGACACCTATCACGCGCCCGATCTGGTGCCGCCGCATAACTATCTGGCGTTCTATTTCTGGATGCGCAACCAGTTCCGCGCCGATGCGCTGGTGCATATGGGCAAGCATGGCAATCTTGAGTGGTTGCCGGGCAAGGCGCTGGCGCTGGCGGAGACCTGTCTGCCTGAAGCGGTGCTGGGACCGGTGCCGCATATCTATCCGTTTATCGTCAATGATCCAGGGGAGGGTACACAGGCGAAGCGGCGATCATCGGCGGTGATTATCGACCACCTGACCCCGCCGATGTCGCGGGCGGAAACCTATGGGCCGCTGCGCGATCTGGAGGCCTTGGTGGATGAATACTACGATGCCGCCGGTGTGGACCCGCGCCGCCTGACCCATTTGCGCGGTGAGATTCTGGCGC
The DNA here is from genome assembly GCA_027083485.1 of Amylibacter sp. GTDB lineage: Bacteria > Pseudomonadota > Alphaproteobacteria > Rhodobacterales > Rhodobacteraceae > Amylibacter. Next base: position 6,499 of record JALWOO010000242.1, read on the forward strand.
TGACCTCGGCCACGGGGATCGATCAGGATGCGGGGATGCAGGGGGCGGATGAAGACGGCGATCTGGCCAAGCTGGATGAATTCCTGTGTGATCTGAAAGAGGCGCAAATTCGCGACGGGTTGCATGTGTTTGGCCTATCGCCCGAAGGCCGGTTGCAACGGGATCTGGTGCAGGCGCTGGTGCGGGTGCCGCGCAATGATGGCAAGGGTGCGGATGCGTCTTTGCAG
>JALWOO010000243.1 GCA_027083485.1 Amylibacter sp.
ATGCAGAGGGGGGCCATATTCTTGATGCCGGTCGCTATCGGGCGGCAATTGCGGCGATTGCCGAGCAGGCCCCGGCGCTGGCCGTGCAGATTACAACCGAGGCGGCGGGCATATATGATGTTGCGGCGCAATATGCCTGTTTGCAAGCCTTGGTGCCAAAGGCGGCGAGTGTGGCGCTCCGCGAAACTGCCCGTGATCCGGCCTTGGCGGCGCGGCTTTATGCTTTTGCGGCAGAGGCCGGTATCGAGGTGCAGCATATCCTTTATACCCCTGCGGATCTGGCGTTGCTGAGCAACTGGATGGCCAACGGCATTGTGCCGCCCGCTTTGCGCTCTGTGCTTTTTGTGCTGGGCAGCTATCACCCGCCGCGTCTGGCACAGCCTGCGGAATTGGCGGGTTTTCTGGCGGCGGCGCAGGGCAAGGATTTCGATTGGTCCGTCTGCGCCTTTGGCCGCAATGAACTGGCTTGCGCCAAGGCGGCCCTGCATGCCGGTGGCAGTATTCGCATCGGTTTTGAAAACAACATCCACTTGCCCGACGGGCAGCTTGCGCGCGACAATGCCCAAAGCGTTGCTTTGGCGCGGGAGATGATGGATGAATTAACCCTCAAGGAGGCCTCAAATGAGCCACGTCTTTCCGCGTAATTGCCATGTGTCACCGCCAACCGCCGTTGCGGGGGAGGGCTGTTATCTGATCGCGGCGGATGGCCGGCGGGTTTTTGATGGGTCTGGCGGGGCGGCGGTGTCGTGCCTTGGGCATTCGGATGCGGCGGTGATTGCGGCAACGCAGGAACAGCTTGGCAAACTGGCCTTTGCCCATAGCAGTTTTTTCACCTCGGAACCGGCAGAGGCCCTTGCGGATTTGCTGGTGGAGCATGCCCCGGAAGGGATTGAACGGGTGTATTTTGTGTCCGGCGGTTCCGAAGCCACCGAGGCGGCGATCAAACTGGCGCGTCAGTATCATGTGGAGCGCGGACAGCCGAACCGGCGCCATTTGATAGCCCGCCAGCAGAGCTATCACGGCAATACGCTCGGGGCCTTGGCGGCGGGGGGCAATGAGTGGCGGCGCACACAATTTGCGCCCCTGTTGATCGACGTCAGCCACATTCCGCCCTGTTACGCCTATGTTTTTCAGGAGGAACAGGAAACAGCCGAGGCCTATGGCCTGCGCGCGGCGCAGGAACTGGAGGATGAAATCCTGCGGCTGGGACCGGAAACGGTGATGGCCTTCATGGCGGAGCCGGTGGTGGGGGCGACCCTTGGCGCGGTGCCGGCGGTGGCGGGGTATTTCGCCCGCATCCGCGAAATCTGTGACAAATACGGGGTGTTGCTCATCCTAGACGAAGTCATGTGCGGCATGGGGCGCACGGGGTATCTGTTTGCCTGCGAGGCCGACGGCATTGCCCCTGATATCCTGTGCATCGCCAAGGGGCTTGGCGCGGGGTATCAGCCCATCGGGGCGATGCTGTGCAGCGGGGAGGTGTATGACACTATCGCACAGGGCAGCGGTTTTTTTCAGCACGGGCACACGTATTTGGCGCATCCGGTGGCCACGGCGGCAGGGCTGGCCGTGGTGCAGCAAATATTGCAACGGGATTTGCTGGCTGCTGTGCAACAGC
>JALWOO010000244.1 GCA_027083485.1 Amylibacter sp.
TTCCTGGCGAAGCCGCAACCCTGTCCGCCGAAGAAACCGTCGCCGCCGCGCGCGAGGTCGGTTTTGAAGCACAAGAGGTAGACAGTGTCGAACAAGGCGTGCGCAACATCGCAAAGAAAGACCCGCAGTCCAGAGTTCTGATCAGCGGGTCACTTTATCTTGCAGGCAATGTACTTCGGGAAAACGGGTGATTATGTCTCCTGAGGAACGTCTTCCTCGGGAGTATCCTCTGTTTCCGGCTCATCAGCTTCCAACAGCCCGCCCATCAAAGGCAGCATCGCCACGCCACTTGCCGCACCTTCGCCTTCTGGCGGTGTTGTCCAGTCCATGGAGTCAAACCCGCCGCAGCTATCGCATTTTGGTGCCCATGCGGCGTGGGTTTTGTGACAAGAGCTACAAACCCACTGCGGCCCGCGCGATGCACTGAGTGCCTTGGCCAGCCAACCACGCACGACCTTTTCTTCGGCTCCTTCACCACGCGCAATTGCCGCCATGATCGCCAGAGAACGGGTTGTGGGCTGTTTTTCGGCCAGATCGCCAATTGCGCGCCTTGCGCCGGGGAAATCCTCGGCGGCGAGCATCAGTTCCGCCAACAACATTTTTGTTTCGCTGTGTTCGGGGTGCAGCTTGGTCAATGCCGTGAATCGTTTCAGTCTGGCTGCCGCTGTTTCATCGGGTTCGATTTCGGCAAAAGCAGCCGCCAAATCCGGATGCGGCGTGGCGCTCCACGCCTTTTTGATGATCTTGGTCGCAGCGCGTTTGTTGCCATCCAGCACCTGCATTTCCGCGGCCAGAACTGCCGCAGGAATCAGATCGGGCGACAGGCGGTTGGCCTCAAGCGCAACAGCTTTGCCCTTGAGCACCTCGCCCTTATCCAACAGCAAACGGGCATTGGCCAAGGCCAGAACAGCCTCGCGCCGCTTGCCCACATCTTTGGTCAGAATATTGGTGCGCACCTGTGCTGTAATGGTTTTTCCGGCACCTTCCCACTGCTCCTTGTCGGTTTGCAGTTTGAACAGGGTTTCGATGGTCCCCTTGTGCTGTGGCCGCAGGGCAAAGGCTTTTTCCGCCAGTTTAAGCGCCGTATCCGTATCCCCGTCCGCCAGCTTTTGCTTTAAAATTCCCTGAATGCCGACAAAACGGGTTTTGTCGTTCTGCAACAAATCTTTGTAGTATTGCAGCGCGCGCGTCTTCTCGCCGTTCATCTCGGCGGCTTGAGCGTTGACCAGTTGCGTCAGGGGCGATTTATCCAGCAGTTTTTCCGCTTTGTGGGCCTTGGCAACCGCTGTATGGGCCTCGCCAGCGGCCAGAGCCATCATGCCATCGGCCAAGGCTTCATATCCGCGTTTTTGCCGGTTTTTGACAAAATAACGCGAAATCGCGGTCTCGTCGCCATTAAAGAAACGGAATACCGCCAACAGCAAACCCAGAAGTTTGAATGCCACCCAGATCGCAAACAAAAACAAGGCAATCACAATCAACCCGATCAAAGGTTCAAATGTGTATTCCGTTCCAGCAAAGGACAAACGCACCTGCCCCCCGTTTTCGATCAGGAATGAAACGCCGAATGCGGCAGCGGTGATAACCCCGATAAAGAGGAAAATGCGGATAAGGGACCAGAGCATATTTTATTCCTCGCTATTGAGTGGCACCAAGAGATTGAGCTAATTCTTTCATGGCAGAACGCGCAGCGGACAGCTTGGCAAGGGATGCGAGCCAATCTTTCATCGCAGCCTTTGGTGCCTCTTTCAGGGCCTCGGCCTCTGCCAGACTTTCGGCCAGTTTCCCTTTGACCAAATCATCCTCGATCCGGGACAGGATTGCATCCGTACTATCCCCCTCCTGACGGGACAGGGACCGCGTGCCAACCTGGGCACGCAAGAAAGCCCCCAACTTGCCGACAACCCCGTTGCCGGATTCCGCCTGTGTTTCGGCGCGCAAAGCTGCATAGGCCACTTCGCCAAACTGGCTGCGCAAATCGGCTAGACTTGGCGTCCCGTTTGCAGCAACTGCGGCCAACCCTTCGGGAGCCTGAATACCGGTCAGTTCGCTCAAGCCCTCAAGCGCACCTTGAAAAGAGCGACCTGTTTCCAATGCAGAACTGATATCTGTCAGAAGCTTCGATGCCGCAGTGGTTGCGACCTTTGCCGTTGCGTCCTCTTGGGCTTCCTCTACCCGCCGTGATGCCGCGGCGGCGACCTCGTCCAGGCGCTGGGACATTGCACCGTTTTTAGCGGCCAAATCATCAATCTGTGCCTTTAATCCGTCAATCACCGCTTGATACCCAGACAGTTTTGCCGCCGCCTCTTCGGAAAGGGCAGCGCCGTTTTCGGTAATTTGCAGCGCGAGCCGTTCGTTCAGCGCGGCCAGCTCGGCGGTGATGCCTTCAATCCGGCTTTCGATTTTGGCCAGACGGGCCTCGATGTCCTGACTATCGGTCGCGCTGATCTGGTCTTTCAGAGTCGCCAGTTCGGCATTGTATTTTTCAGCAAGCGCCGACAAGGCCTTGTCCAAATCTGCCTGCGTCACATCTCCGGTAGGGCGCGCCTCCAGCGCGGCCAGCTTTTCGCTCATCTCAGCGCGCAAAGCAGCCACATCGGATTTGGCCTCGAACTGGCCAGGCATCAGGAATTCAGCAACAGGGGCCATCCCCTGTGGTAACAGAGGGGCCAATTTCGGGGCACCCCAAAGGGCAATACCGCAGCCAACGGCCAGAAGGAATAAAATCTTCAACACACGCGCCGAAAGCGATGTGTGTTGGTCTTCGTTCAGGTGCTCGACAGCATCCTGAGGCGTTATTTCGGGCGCAGCATCTTGTGCATCCACAGTTTCCGGCAAATTTTCGGGCTCTTGCGGGGTATCTTTTGGGTCTGACACGTGAATGGTTGTCCTGTTTGGAAAGCGTCATACTGAATATAAGGAGGGAATCCCTCTCCTTAAAGGTACGCCTATGTTAAAACGGCCTCAAGCCAATAGAGACCCCCTGCACAAAATTAGAGCAAATCCGCCACCGCAGCAATCATACCGCTTCGGTCAGGTGTTTTTGCAACGGTTATCCTGTCGGCGGAAACACCGGCAAACCTGCGGGCGACATTCGGGCTTATACAAACTATGCTCGCCTGACAAGTATCTGATAAAGCGTCGGTTTTAAGTAGACCCGTTGCGGAATTTGCTGAAAAAACAGGGATAACGACCGGTTTTTCTTGCAGCAGCCTGCTCGCTGTTTCGGACAAAGGTTGGTGTTTTTGCCGGTACAAAACCGTTTCGCGGGTCTGAATTCCGGATTTGCGCAGCGCTGACAAAAGATCAAAAGAAACCTGTTCGCCACGCAGGTATAGAATGTTCAAAACAGAGCCGGAATTGCGGCGTTCCAACCACAACAACAGCTCCGCCACGGTCCGGCCGGCAGAGGTTGCCTTCAGCCCGGTTTTCAATGCTACCTGTTGTGTTGTTTTGCCAACGCAAAGCGCCTGAATACTGCGGTCCTGCGTCAGGGCTGCAAACTGTTTAACCCCGTTGGCGGATGTAAAAACCAGATGGGTTATCCCGCGCAAATCAATATCTGCCGCAACAGGTTCTATGGAAATCACAGGGCTATAAACAGCGGCAAAAGGCCGGTCCAACGTCTGCGAAAGCGCACGAACAAAGCTTTGCGCTGCCTCTTGTGGGCGGATCATCAGCAGGCTGGATTGGGTCATTCCGATGTGAAACCATTGCGAGAGTTGAGCACAGATGCTAGGGCCGTGCCAAAGCAATACAGCGTTTATCGTGAATGTTGAATTCCTTTTTGCGGACAGGTAGGGCAATGACCAAAACACATACCGTTTTAGGATTGGAAAGCAGTTGTGACGATACTGCCGCCGCAATTGTGCGCCATTCCGGCCATGGGCCAGAGATTCTTTCGTCTGTTGTCTGGGGGCAAAACGAATTGCATGCCGATTTTGGCGGGGTTGTGCCGGAAATTGCCGCGCGTGCCCATGCTGAACGGTTGGACATTTGCGTAGAACGGGCCTTGCAAGAGGCCGGCCTTGAACTGACAGATGTGGATGCCATTGCGGTGACCTCCGGACCGGGATTGATCGGGGGCGTGTTAAGCGGGGTGATGTGCGCCAAAGGGCTATCCGTCGGGTCTGGAAAACCGCTGGTCGGGGTCAACCATTTGGCCGGACACGCGCTCACCCCGCGGATGACGGATTCAGTGGCTTTTCCGTATTTGATGCTTCTGGTGTCCGGCGGGCATTGCCAGTTTTTGGCTGTTCTCGGGCATAATCAATTCAAACGTTTGGGCGGCACCATCGATGATGCCCCCGGCGAAGCTTTTGACAAAACCGCCAAGCTGCTGGGCCTTGGGTATCCGGGCGGGCCTTTGGTGGAACAAGAGGCCAGAAATGGCGATCCCGCGCGGTTTAACCTGCCGCGCCCGCTTTTGGATCGGCCCGGGCAGGATATGTCCTTTTCAGGGTTAAAGTCGGCACTGCGGCGGGCTTGCGATTTGATCGTTGCAGAAAAATCCGGCATCACCAAACAGGACCGCGCCGACCTTTGCGCAAGTTTCCAGATGGCTGTTGCTGATACTTTGGCAGAAAAAACCCGCCGTGCGTGCCATGTGTTTCAGGAAATGACAAAGGCGCAGTCCCCTGTTCTGACCGTTGCGGGCGGCGTTGCGGCCAACACCGTCATACGGGAACGATTGCAACAAGTGGCCGATGAAGCCGGCTTTGCCTATCTGGCTCCACCGCTACAGTTTTGCACCGACAATGCGGCCATGATCGCATGGGCAGGGTTGGAAAAATTACGCGACGGGGGGGTGGACGACCTAAGCCTTTCGGCCCGTCCACGCTGGCCACTGGACCAAACCGCAGCCCCGATGTTGGGATCCGGTAAAAAGGGCGCAAAGGCCTAACCGCAGAAATGCAAAAGAAAGGAGGCTTTGCCAAATCCAAAGCCCCCCTTCACCCCAACCCCCAAACCGTTTGCCCTATTGCGCAGATAAGGGGGCCTCGCATTCCTACTTTAAAACATGAATATTGGATTTCAGACCATGACGCAAATATTGCATCCAGATAAATTGATATAATTCAGTCGGTTAACAATAATTAACGATAAAGGTGCCTGAAGACAGGCACCTTTATCGAAATTCAATACTTAGCCGTAAACGGATTCTTTACCAAAATGCTTGGTCAGCATGTAATAAACTACCGCACGGTATTTGTTACGCTCCGAACGACCATAGGTATCCATAGCTTTGTTGATTGCTTCCATCAGCTCTGGGCCATCGGGCAAACCCAGTTTTTTCATCAGGAAATTCTTTTTAACCGTCTCCAGCTCGCTTTCCTGTGACGCAGCAACAGTCGACGCATCCGCGTTATAAATAGCAGGACCGCAGCCAATTGTGACCTTGGTTAAAAGGTCCATATCAGGCGTCATACCGCATTTATTCTTAAGGTCGTCCGCATATTTAGCGATCAGATCGTCGCGCTTACCCATGTTATTCTCCTAAATTGTTCATCGAATAATTTCGATTTCCTTCCACAGAGGAACCCCCATCAGGTTCCTCCCCTGTTCAAATGTAGGCGAAGGAGGGTCACAAAAAAAGGGGCAGGCATAAAAAACTTGACCAGCCATAAAAAAACGGCCCCGAAAGGCCGTTTTCAATGCACTAAAGAGCGTTTTCTTTAGTAACGATAGTGTTCCGGTTTGAACGGACCTTCTGGCTTAACGCCAATGTAGTCGGCTTGTTCTTTGCTCAGTTCTGTCAGTTTCACGCCGATCTTTTTCAGATGCAAACGGGCAACTTTCTCGTCCAGATGCTTGGGCAGAATGTAGACTTCGTTTTTGTAGTTGTCGCCATTGGTCCACAATTCCATTTGAGCCAAAACCTGATTGGTAAAGCTGGCAGACATCACAAAGGAAGGATGGCCCGTAGCGTTACCAAGGTTCAACAAACGGCCCTGAGACAGCAAAATCATCCGGTTGCCGGACGGCATTTCGATCATATCGACCTGATCTTTGATGTTGGTCCATTTGTGGTTTGCCAAGGCAGCAACCTGAATTTCATTGTCAAAGTGGCCAATGTTACCCACAATCGCCATATCCTTCATTTCGCGCATGTGCTCGATACGAATGATGTCTTTGTTGCCGGTGGTGGTGATGAAAATGTCAGCATCCTTGACTGCATCTTCAAGGGTCACAACCTCGTAACCGTCCATTGCGGCCTGCAGCGCGCAGATCGGATCGACTTCGGTTACTTTCACGCGGGCACCCGCACCTGAAAGGGAGGCAGCGGAGCCTTTGCCCACATCTCCATAGCCACAAACAACAGCCGTTTTACCGGCCATCATAGTGTCAGTGGCGCGGCGGATGCCATCTACCAGTGATTCCTTACAGCCGTATTTGTTGTCGAACTTGGATTTGGTTACCGAGTCATTCACATTGATTGCAGGGAAAGGCAATTGGCCGTTTTTGTGCAGCTCATACAAGCGGTGTACGCCAGTTGTTGTTTCCTCGGATACACCTTTGATTTGGTCACGCATTTTTGTGAACCAGCCCGGTGTTTCCTCCATGCGCTTTTTGATTTGCGCCTGAATACATTCTTCTTCTTCCGAGGTCGGCACACCAAATGCCTCGCCGCCTTCAATGCGGGCCCCCAGAAGGATGTAGAGCGTCGCGTCACCACCATCATCAAGGATCAGGTTAGGGCCGTCT
>JALWOO010000245.1 GCA_027083485.1 Amylibacter sp.
GCGCCAGCGACACCCCGTCCGAGGTGCCGAATGCCGGATGGTGACAGGTAGCACAGGCAATGTTGCGATTGCCCGACAACAGCGGATCATAAAACAGCAATTGGCCAAGGCGGATTGCTTCGGGGCTGGCCTTGGCAAACCGCGCCGAGGGGAATTCCGGTTCGCCACCGGCCCCCAAAACCAGCACCGATAACAACGGCACGGCCCAGCGATATAGATTTATTTTTAGCATCGAATTAAACATTGACAGCACAAGAGCCAAATTGCAACCATTGAAGCATCTTTCCACAACCCCAAGGAACCGCCATGTATCTCGGTCTGGATCTGGGAACCTCCGCGCTCAAGGGCATGCTGGTGGATTCCGGCGGTCACCACATCGCCACAACCAGCGCCCCGCTTTCCGTCAGCCGCCCGCAAGCAGGCTGGAGTGAACAGGATCCCGCCGACTGGATCCGTGCAGCCGAAGCCGTTTTTGACAGTCTCTGCCAGAGCCACCCCGCCGAAATGAAGACCCTTGCGGGGATCGGCCTGTCCGGCCAAATGCACGGTGCAACCCTGCTGGATCAGGCCGACACCCCGCTTGCCCCCTGCATCCTGTGGAACGATAGCCGCAGCCATAAAGAGGCCGCCGAACTCGATGCCCTGCCGCAGTTTCGCGCCCTGACCGGCAACATTGTCTTCCCCGGTTTCACCGCCCCTAAACTGCTCTGGGTTCAAAGACACTTGCCACATGTTTTTTCCCGTATCGCCAAAGTACTATTGCCCAAAGATTATCTACGACTCTGGCTCTCGGGCGAGGCAATTTCAGATATGTCCGATGCCAGTGGCACAGGCTGGCTTGATGTGGGGAAACGGGACTGGTCCGAAAGACTCCTGAACGTCACCGGCCTTGGCCTTGATCACATGCCCGCCCTGATCGAAGGCACTGCCCTTGGCGGCAACCTGCGCGCAAGCCTTGCGCGGCGGTGGGGACTACCTGCCGGCATTCCGATTGCAGGGGGTGCCGGTGACAATGCAGCCTCTGCAATCGGGATGGGCATACTGGATGCCGGCAGCGCCTTTATCTCGCTTGGCACCTCGGGGGTTCTCTTTACCGCCAACGACCGTTTCGCGCCGAACCCTGCCAGCGCGGTGCACGGGTTTTGCCACGCCCTGCCCGGGCGCTGGCACCAGATGGGGGTGATCCTGTCGGCCACAGACGCGCTGAACTGGTATGCGGGGATTGTGGGGGATACCGCCGCCAACCTGACCGCCAGCCTTGGCCCTTTGCAACCGCCCCGCAATACGATTTTCCTGCCCTACCTGAGTGGCGAACGCACCCCGCATAATGACGCGAAAATTCGAGGTGCCTTTATCGGTCTGAGCCATAGCGAGGATCGCGCCGCCCTGACCCGCGCCGTGCTTGAAGGGGTCAGCTTTGCCTTTCGCGACAATCTGGCGGCTCTGGCAGCAACGGGCCGTAAACCTGACCGCCTGATCGCCATTGGCGGCGGTGCCCAATCCGGCTATTGGTTGCAGCTGCTGGCCAGCATGCTCGAACTGCCCATAGACATTCCCCGCCACGGCGATTTCGGCGCGGCATTCGGGGCGGCCCGCCTTGGCATGATTGCCGCCACAAGCGCAGACCCTGCCAGCATTTGCACAGCACCGAACATCGCCAGAACCATTGAACCGGATACCGGTTTAACCCCTCGCCTGCTCCAAAGCTATCACCGTTATCGCGCGGCTTATCCTGCGCTGAAAGGTCTCTGACATGACATCGTTTTTCGCCGAGATTCCCCGGATCAAATACGAAGGCCCGAACAGTGAAAACCCGCTGGCCTTTAGACACTATAATCCAGATGAAATCATCCTTGGCAAACGCATGGAGGATCACCTCCGGTTTTCGGCAGCGTGGTGGCACAGTTTTGCCTGGCCCGGCACCGATCCCTTTGGCGGGGAAACCTTTCAACGGCCGTGGTTTGGCGATGGCATGGAAAAAGCCAGGCTCAAGGCCGACGTGGCCTTTGACATGTTTGACCGGCTCGGGATGCCGTTCTTTTGTTTTCACGATGCGGACATCCGGCCCGAAGGATCAAGTTTCGCCGCGAACACCCGCAACCTTGAGGAAATGACCGATTACATCGGCGAGAAAATGCAGAGCAGCGGCACCCGCCTGCTCTGGGGGACGGCCAACCTGTTTTCCCACCGCCGCTATATGGCCGGTGCCGCCACCAATCCCGACCCCGAGGTGTTTGCCTTTGCGGCGGCAACCGTGAAAACCTGCATGGATGCTACGCACCGCCTTGGCGGGCAAAACTATGTGCTTTGGGGCGGGCGTGAAGGCTATGAAACCCTGCTCAACACCGACATGAAACAGGAGCTGGACCATATGGGCCGTTTCCTGAATATGGTGGTCGAATACAAACACAAGATCGGCTTCAAAGGCACGATTCTGGTGGAGCCGAAACCGCAAGAACCTTCCAAGCACCAATATGATTACGACGCCGCAACCTGCTATGGGTTTTTGCAAAAATACGGGCTTGAAAACGAGGTGAAGCTCAATCTGGAACAGGGTCATGCGATTCTGGCGGGCCATTCCTTTGAACATGAAATCGCAACGGCCATTGCCCTCGGGGTTTTCGGCTCGATCGACATGAACCGGAACGACTATCAATCCGGCTGGGACACAGACCAGTTCCCGAACAATGTGCCCGAGGTGGCGCTTGCCTATTACCATATTCTTCAAGCCGGCGGCTTTGTCACCGGTGGCACAAATTTCGATGCGAAACTGCGGCGGCAATCACTGGATGCTACTGATTTGATTGCGGCCCATATCGGCGGAATGGATGTCTGCGCCAGAGGTCTTAGGGCAGCAGCGGCAATGATTGCCGATGGCGGATTGCAAGCGGCAATGCAAGACCGTTACGCCGGTTGGCAAACCAGTGGCGGGACAGATTTTGCAACCGGCAGCACGCTTGAATCCTTGGAGGGCTATGTGCGTGAAAACAACATCAACCCAGAGCCTATTTCCGGCCGTCAGGAAATTCTGGAAAATCTTGTCAATCGTTTTACTTGACCTTGCCGTTAGAGGGCGTCACCAAAACAGTATCCACATTTTGAAAGCTGACTGACCATGACCAAAACAACCACCCATGACGCCGACGATGACCCGCGCAATCGCGATATCCAGATTTACGTGAACGGGCGTTTTTACCATCGGGATCAGGCCAGTGTATCCGTTTATGATAGCGGTTTCCTGCTGGGGGACGGCATGTGGGAGGGCATGCGCATTCACAAGGGGAAATGGGCGTTTTTCGACGAACACATGGACCGCCTCTACAACAGCTGCAAGGCCGTTTCTCTCGATATTGGAATGAGCAAGCAACAGATGCTGGAAGCCCTGAATGCAACGGCAGAAATCAACGGTATTACCAATGACGCCCATTGCCGCTTGATGGTGACGCGTGGGGTGAAGGTAAAGCCTTTTCAGCATCCGTCATTGTCCCGATCAGGGCCAACCATCGTGATTATCGTTGAACATTCCCGCCCCAAAGAAGGCCTGCACACGAAAGGAATTTCCCTTGCAACGGTACCACAAGTGCGCGGATTACCGATGAGTCAGGATGCAAAATACAACAGCCATTCCAAACTGAACTGCGTTATTGGTTGTTTGCAGGCGGAACAGGCCGGGGCAGACGAAGCCTTGATGCTGGACCCGCACGGATTTGTGAACACCACAAACGCCTGCAATTTTTTCATCGTTCGGCGCGGGGAGGTTTGGACCTCGACCGGCGACTACTGCATGAACGGTGTGACCCGGCAAAACGTGATCAACCTGTGCCGCGACAATGGCATACCTGTGTTTGAAAAGAATTTTTCGCTCTATGAAACCTATGGCGCGGACGAGGCATTCCTCACCGGCACCTTTGGCGCACAAACACCGGTTGCGACAATTGACGGCAAGGAAATAGGGCAGGGCGATCGAGTAGTGACGCAGCGCATACAGGGGCTTTATCGCGATCTTATTCAGCGAAACACAGCATAGTTTCGCGCGCGAAACCTATTGCCGGTTCACCGTGTTTCGCACGCGCTCTTGCAAAAGGCGGGCCACATCGGCAGAGAGGGTTTTGCCGGTAACCGTAATGGTTAAACGATCCTCGCTGAGTTCTGCAAACACCTGCCCCCCCTCGCTCAACGCCAAAGGCTGCAACTTTTCCACCACTCGGGTTTTGGTCGCTGGACGCCCGCCACGTGACAAATCCTTTGCCCCTGTTGCAGCCGCAATGACGCGGTCCAGAACGGCAGCCTCGGCCTGCGGTGTTGGCAGTTCTTTTTCTACCAAAGCGCGCCTGAAAGGTTCTGCACCCTGAACACGCAAACTGATCGCCAACTGCAATCCGGCGCGCTCGGTCAATTTGGTCGGGAAGGTTAATACATCGCCCAATTCTTCATGGATCGTAGCAAAACTGCGGATTTTTGAACGCTTGGATTTGGAGGCTGCGGAAAACAGATGATCAACAGCATCTTCCACCGATTGAAAAACCCCCTGACTGGCAGAAACCACCGCCAGCCGGCCGCGTTCATAGTGGCTCAGATTTGCCCGGATTTCATTTTCTTCAACCATCGCAATATAGGCATCGGACGCATGCTCTGGCACCCGAATAAAGGCCTGGATAACGGAAAAATCGGGACTGCCCGTTTCATTGAAAAGCTGCGTTAATGCAGACCAGCGTCGCCAACCGGAGATCAGCCCGTATCCGGTTTGGTCCGGCAATTGCATCACCTCGATCGGGGTTCGCTGGCCATGGTTTCGCAACGAAGCCACCAGTTCAGCCATTTGGGCAGGATCCAGATCAATACGATCACGGCTAAAGTAATCTGTGGAAATTTCCGAAAGAGGAATTTCCTTAACGACCAATCCGGCCTCTTCTGCCGCGCGAAACCGGATTGCATCCGCTTTGTCCTGCGCCAAATGAACCCGTTCTTCTGCGGTGCCCACAGCTGTATTCGCGGCCGCTTCCGCTGCAACCTGTGCTATGGGGGGCACCATGCTTTTGGTTTCCAGACCGGGTGTGAAATCCTTCTCCAACCGCTCCAGTTCCGCCATATCCGGTGCCGTTAATCGCCTACGCTTTGCCATTTTCATTCTCCATCATCTGCACATCACGCCACCACGAACCGATTAACAATTCCTTAAATTCTGCATAAGTTCTATCAAAAGCTTCTCTGCCGCGCACATATGTATCACGATTAAAATCGCGGTAGTCCGCCTCGTAAATCCCGTTAACCTGTTCGCCTGCCTGACCAATGAGTGCCGTATAATCCTGTCGGTAAGCATTCATGAAATCCCCGAAATAGGCCTGAATCACATTGGCCATATCCGTTTGCTGACTGGCATCAAAACGGGTTACAATTGCCCGAACCACATCCCATTCAAAGCGCATTTCCGGCAAACCGGCTTTGCGCAAGGCTGCGTTCTCGCCGTCTTCGATAGAGGCAAAAGTGCTGTACAGCATGTCGAAAAACCGGCCCGTTGAATCAAATTCAAGGAAGCTTGCGCCCAGTGGCACCAACAGGATGTCAGCCGCCGCAAGGGCATTGATGGTCAAATAGCCAAGGGCAGGGGGCGTGTCCAATATAACCAGATCATACCGGTCCAATATGCCCTCGTTCTCCAGGAAATTTGTCAACCCGTCCCACAACGCCCAACTGCGCAGGCCCATGCGCCACACCGGAATTTGAAACTCGGCCCAATACAGATTGAGCTGCGCACCGATCAAATCAATGTTTGGCCAATGGGTTGACTGAATCACATCATCTGCCGAAATTTCCAAGGCTTCCTGCAGGGTTTCGTCCAAAGGAATATCACCTTCGCCGCGGGCCTGACGGACCCGGTTTTCCTGTTGCACGCTTTGGGCATAATCCTTGGCAATCAGCGGAAAAACTGTTTTCCATTCGTCCGGAACCACCCCGCCCATGATTGAGGTCATAGATCCCTGGCTGTCCAGATCGATCACCAGAACCTTGTATCCGTCAAGAGCTGCACTCATGGCCAAATGCGCAGCCGTGGAAGTTTTCCCGACACCGCCCTTGAAATTCGCAACTGCCGCGATTTTTGCGGGCACGCCTTTAGGGCGATATGGCAGGTATTCTTTTGTGCTGATGCCTTCGCTGGCAAAATGCTTGCGAATTGTCAGGATGTCTTCGAGGGAAAACCATTTTGACCCCCCATCACCTTCGCCTTGGGGCAATTCCGGATTGGCTTTGAGAACACGCCTGAAATGTGCAGGAGCGACAGGAATCAGGTATTTTGTAATTTCCCAGGTCGAGAATTTGCGCAACCGTTTTTTACCATCCGGCGCATATCCGCGTTTTGCCAGATCTTCACGGCCTTTGGCGCAAAAAGATGCTGCTTTGGCGAATCGGGCGGTGTTGATAGGGTCGGGTAATTTCGCAGCGGCACGGGCCGGATCTAGGTTGAGATACGGGGGCATTGGATGTTCGGGAGATTTTGCCACAGGATGCCTATTCAGTAGATGTTGTTTGTTTCGTGAGATGTTAACGTGAATTGCATACTTTTACAAAGAAGAAAAATATGCGGGGTGCTGTTTGCCGTAATCTATCCGGTTTCGCGCGCGAAACTTGTATTTCTCCGAAAAAATAAGCACATAAAACGTATAAGTTCTTTAATTAGTTTAGAAAGTTTATGATAAATAATCTGT
>JALWOO010000246.1 GCA_027083485.1 Amylibacter sp.
TTTCCGGCGTGGGCAAGGCGGTGGATATCTGCTGTTGCGTCTATGGACATGGCAGACCTCACTGATCCTCGGGGGGAACCATCATCGCGTTGAATTCGGCCTCGGCCACGACCTTGCCGTCAACCTTGCCCACGCCGGAAAAGCGCCAGAGTTTACCACGCCCGCGGATCACGGACACATGCAATTCCAGTTGGTCACCCGGCGTTACGGGTTGGCGGAACTTGCATTTGTCAATCGACAGGAAATACACCAGCATATCATTGTCGATCATATCCATGGTCATCACCACCAGCACAGCGGCGGTCTGGGCCATGGCTTCGACAATGGTCACACCGGGCATGATCGGGCTGGAGGGAAAATGCCCCTGAAAATGTGGCTCGTTAAAGGTGACGTTTTTGATACCTACGGCGCTTTTTCCCAGATCAATGTCGCGCACCCGATCCACCAGCAAAAACGGATAGCGATGCGGGATCATCCGCTTGATGTCCTGAATGTCCGCGCTCAGCAGGTCTTGGGTCTCGTCAGCCATAGTGTGCCTCGTCTGTATTATCGTTCGTAATTGCGTATCAACCTGACCGCCAAGGATCAAGCCAAGAGTTACTTATCCTCGACCGTCAGCGACCCGTCGGCAAACAATTTATCCAATCTCCGGATGACTTCGCCCGTAATATCCCCTTCCCCCGTGCTGACCAGAATGGCCTGCGCGTTCAACACATAAAGAATACCGTTTTCCTGCATCAGATTGCGGATCACAGTTTCGGAATGGCGAAAAAAGGTAAAGCGCGCGCGCTCTAGCTGATTATTCAGATCCGTCAGTTTTTGGCGCTGACGTGATCTGATTTTATTAGCCTTGGTATCAAAAGCCTTCGCCAGCGGAGCGAATTCCTCGGGCGTGATTTGTTTGCGTAATGCGGTTAATTCCAGCTCTTCACGTTCCAGATTGGTGTAAAGCTCGGTATTTTCCGCCGCCAACTGTTCCTTCTTTTTGTTGAGCTGCGCCAGCAACGCGCGCCCATAGTCGGATTTGTTGAACAGATCCTCCCGGTTCAAACTGGCGATCGGCAATGTTTCCTGAAAGACAGGATATTGCTGCGCCGGTGCCACCTGCGGCACCAGCAAGGCCAAAATCACGGTGGCTGCGCGTGGGAAAACCATCACCCTAGAAACGCGTATCAATCGTAAAGTTGAAGGTCTGGGTATTATCCACGCCATCAATATATTTCAAAGGCTTGGAGAAGTTGAACCGAAGCGGCCCAAGCGCCGTATCCCAGAAGATCGACACCCCGATGGCTGTGCGCAAAGACCGGCTATCGTCAACAGTGGTGCCGTTACTGGCTGTAACGTTATCCAGGCTCCAAACACTGCCTGCGTCAAAGAACACACCGCCATGGATGCCGTATTCATCCGGCAAACCGATGGGAAAGCTCGCTTCAAGACGGGCAACAGCATAGATATTACCGCCCAATGGCTCCCCGAAAGGATCCCCGTTGGCATCCAGGTTCATATCACGCGGGCCAATACCGAAGGTTTCGAATCCGCGCAGCTTGTTGCCCCCCAACTGAAACCGGTCGGTCACTTTGGACGAGCCGCTAAAGCTGTGCAAATAGCCGCCCTCAAGCTCTGCCGTCAGGATCACCTCTTCGTTAAAGAGGCTGCGGAAGAATTTTGCGTTTGCAACAGCACTATAATAATTACTGTCACCGCCCAATACCGCGAATTTCTGATCAAGCGAAAAGACAAACCCTGCCGTTGGATCAATCGGCGAGTTGCGTTTGTCGAGTGTGTATTTCACCCCCAAGGCGCTGGTGATTTTGCTGCCGATTTCATCCTGAATAAAGCCGGAAACAGTATTATCCGCCGTCAAATCATCCTTGATGATGCTGTAAGACAGGTTTAGCCGTCCGTTTTCGCTAATCGGGAAGCCGATATTCGGAGAGAACCCCAAAGAGGTGTTGTCATAGCTGGCAAAGGAACTGTTGGTTTTACGGTAAAACAGATCAAAACCTGCGGATAAATCACGGTCAAACAGGGCTGGCTCATTGAAAGACAGTGAAAAATTACGATCCTGCGACGATGTCGAGAATGAAAAGGCAACCGCCTGCCCGCGTCCCAGAAAATTGTCTTCCGAAAGGCTGAAATTTCCGCTTAGCCCCGCATCCGTGCCAAAGGCCACACCGAACCCCAAAGTCCCGGTCGGCTTTTCCTCGACATTCACGTCGATGATAGCCTGATCCGGAGCAGAGCCTTCGCGGCTCTCCACGTCGACCTTTTCAAAGAAATCCAGCGCCCGAATGCGATCTGTTGCCTGACGGATTTCACGCCGGTTAAAGGGGTCGCCTTCGACGACCTTGAACTGGCGCCGGATGACACGGTCAAGCGTGGTGGAGTTGCCCTCGATGTCGATCCGTTCGACAAAACTGCGCGGCCCGCGTTGCAGTTCGAATTCGATATCAATGGTGCGGGTATCGTCGTTACGGGTGATCCGTGGCACCGCCTGCACGAAGGGCAGACCGGCGTTATAGGCGATAACATCCAGACGTTCCAGCGTGGTTTCAACCGCTTTGGGGTTGAACGGTTTGCCCGATTTGAGCTTCATCGCACGATTGTAATCGTCAACGTTGACGTCCGGTTCCTGACTGGTGATGGTCAGCTCGCCGAACTTGTATTGCTGGCCTTCCTGCACGCGGAAATTCAACATAAATGAATTCCGCTGGCGTGAAAAATCCGCCCCCGAAGACAGCACTTCGGCATCGATATAGCCGCGGCTTTTGTAGAAATCCCGCAGCTTTTGTTTATCGAATTCGATCCGGTCCGGAATATAGGTATCCTTGCGGATCAGGGCGCGGAACAGGCCAGCCTGTTTGGTCTCGACTACCCGGCGCAAACGTCTGTCGGAAAACACACGGTTGCCTGTGAAACCGATGCGGTTGACCTCGACCACGCGACCTTCACGCACTTCAAACACCAGATCAACACGGTTGTCGGACCGCTTGATAATCCGCGGTTTGATCCGCGCCGCCAGACGCCCGCTCTGGGCATAGGCCTTGGCCATTGCAGCGGCGTCGGCCTCTGCCTGTGCAGGGGAGTAGGCGCGCCGTGGTACCGAACCGACCAGCGGCAACAAAACCTCGTCCTTGAGCCGTTTGTTGCCCTCGATCGCAATCCGGTTAATGGTCGGGTTTTCCACCACATCAATCACCAGACGACCGCGTTCCGGATGCACATCGACCGATTCGAACAGGCCGGAATTATACAGATTCTGCACCGCCTTGTTGATCTGCGCAGGCGTTACCCGTTTGCGCGGTGAAATACCGGCAATCGTGCGGATCGTATCGGCTGCAATACGTTGGTTTCCGGCGACATCAACACGGCTAAAGCGGGCAGAAGCCTGAGCATAAGCAAGGTTTCCTGCCGAAAAAACAAGAGGTTGGGAGGCCGTCATCGCAGCGGACAAAGCCAAAATCGAACAAAACTTCACCATTCCACGCCCAACGCGCACAGTAACCTGTGTATCAACCATATTGACTTAAACCCCCAAGGTTTCAGCAGCCGAAATTATTCTCTGCATCCGTCTTAATCCTTTTGTCACCGGATTCAAAGACGCATTATGTCGTTATAAGAGGCAAACAACATCAACAACAGCAGAATCGACATGCCTGCGGCCATGAGGATTTGCAAAAACTTGGTATTCGGTTTGCGGCGAAAGATTGCTTCATAGGCGAAAAACAGCAAATGCCCCCCGTCCAGCACCGGAATAGGCAGCAGGTTCATCAGCCCGATCGCGGTGGAAATAAACCCGATCAGAAACACAAATTCCATCGGTCCCTGGGATGCCGTGTCTCCGGATGCAACCGCAATGCCCACCGGCCCTTGCAGGTTTTTCAGCTCCAGCCCGCCGCTCAGCAAATGATAGATCGTGCGCGCCCAGCCATCAATGATGCCCAGAATATTCAACCCACCGTAATAGACCGCTTCCAGCGGGCCAACCGATTGCACATAGGGACCAAATGCCACCGTGCCGCCAATGCCGATCATGGTTTTGGTGCCAAAAGAGCCGTCCTCTTTTTCAAACGGCATTTTGCGCGGCGTTACGGTCAGGGTCAGTTTTTCCGCACCACGCTGAACCACAAAGGGAATGGCCTCTTCCTTGGCGTTTTGCACTACCTTTTGTAGCTGTGGGAAAGAGACAATATCCGTATCCCCAACCCGCAAAATCAGATCTCCCGCCTTTAGCCCCGCCTTGGAGGCCGGCGTCACCGGATTGACACCGGCAACGATGGGCAGCCACGGGAACGGACCTTCAACTGTCAGGGTCTGGCCATCACGCTCGATTTTATAGGTGGTGGTCGTGGTCGGCTCCTTATCAAACAGGAAATCCGAAATATCATCGCGGCTGTGAATTTTGATGCCATTGATTTCAAGAATCCGGTCACCGGTTTGTAATTCGTTCTTGATACCCGGGAACTGCTTCAAATCGCCAACAATGGCATCATTCGTGCCGACACCAGTGCTAAAGGTCAGCACCGAGAAAATCACCAATGACAGAACGAAATTCGCCGCCGGACCCGCGAAAACCGTCAAGGCACGCCGCCACAGCGCCGCGCCATGCAGGGTTTTGGAGCGCAATTCCGTCGGCATTCTGTCCAGCAATTCCTGATCAATACCACTGGCCCCGTCCGCATCGCCCAGAAACTTGACATAACCGCCAAGAGGCAGTGCCGAAATCTGCCAGCGGGTGCCGCGTTTGTCATACCATGACGCCAGAACCGGCCCGAAACCCATGGAAAAGGCCTCTGCATGGATGCCACACCAGCGCCCGACGATGTAATGGCCGAATTCGTGAATGAAAATCACGATGCTCAGGACAATAAAAAACGGCACGATCACCGCAAGGGTATTGCCGATCAGCGGGATATAGTGAAGGAAATCAAACATAAACAGTCCTGTTATCCGGCCGCAGCAAGGGCGCGTTGGCGCGCATCCCTGTCTACAGCAATAATTGTGTCAAGCGTCGGGTCTTGCCCCGATGTAGCGCCGTTCAACACGGTTTCAACAATACGCGCCATATCCAGAAACCCGATATCGCGCGCCAAAAACATATCCAGCGCCTGTTCCTTGGCCGCATTGAAAACCGTCCCGGCCAGGCCGCCCATCTCCATCGCCTGCACCGCCAGCCGCAGGGCCGGAAACAGGTCGGGATCCGGTGCCTGAAACGTCAGCGTGCCCAGCTTGCCGAAATCCAGCCGCTCCAGCGGCAAATCATGGCGATCCGGCCAGTTCAGCGCAAAGCCGATCGGCGCGCGCATGTCCGGCGGTCCCAGATGCGCCATTATCGCGCCGTCTGTGAACCCGACCATGGAATGCACGATGGATTGCGGATGCACGATGACCTCGATCTGTTCCGGCGTCACGTCAAACAGCACATGGGTTTCGATCATTTCCATGGCTTTATTGAACATGGAGGCGCTGTCGATCGAAATCCGCTGCCCCATGTCCCAATTCGGATGCGCCACCGCCTGTTCCGGCGTGGCCCGTTCCATTTCCGCCCGTGTCGCCTTCAAAAACGGTCCGCCAGAAGCGGTCAGAATGATGCGCTCGACCTCTTTTTCCTGCGTGCCGATACATTGGTAAATCGCCGAATGTTCGCTATCAACCGGCAACAACCGCGTGCCATGCGCCGCGCAGGTTTGTTGCAACAAGGCCCCGCCACATACGAGGCTTTCCTTGTTGGCCAGCGCCAGAATGCCGCCCTGCGTTGCGGCTGCCAGACTGATTTCCAATCCGGCAAAACCGACAACCGCCTGCATCACCCAATCGCTTGGCCTTTGGGCGGCCTCAAGCAGCGCCACACGTCCGGCGGCAACCTGAATACCGCTACCGGCAAGGGCCGCGCGCAGGTCATCCAGCTTGTGGTCAAAGGCCGTCACAGCGATTTCCGCGTTCAGCAGCTTTGCCTGTTCGGCCAACAGATCAATATTGCCGCCCCCGCTTAACGCGACGACCTTTAAATCGGGGCGTCTTTTTAACAGGTTAACCGTATTGACCCCCACCGAACCGGTAGAGCCAAAAACCGAAACCCGCCGCATTATGCCGCCACCAGCAGATACACCGCCGCCAGCAAACCGGCTCCGAGCCAGCCATCAAACCGGTCCAGCAGTCCGCCATGGCCCGGAATCAGGTTCGAACTGTCCTTGATCCCCGCCCGCCGTTTGATCGCCGATTCAACCATATCCCCCGCCTGCGAGGCCATGGAGACAAAAACCGATGCAATCACCAGCCCGATACCGCCAATGCCGTTTGCGTAAAACCCATAGCCCACCGCCGCCGCCAGAACCCAGCCGCCAATAGTGCCGGACCATGTTTTCTTGGGACTGATCCGCGCCCAGATCTTTGGCCCGCCAATCATTTTACCGGCGAAATAGCCGCCCACATCCGTTGCCACCACCACAAGGATCAGCCACAGCGCCCAGGCAAAACCGAAGCCGCTGCGCAATTCCTGCAAACCGGCACAGGCCGCCACAATCACCGCCCCGACGATCAACACCGCCAGTGGCCGGCGCTGATGGCCGAGCAATGCCGCACCAACCGCCAGAATGGCGCAACCGATGCTCCACGGCAGGGTTAAAAACATCACGCTCAGGGTCACCGCCGCAATTAACAGCCCGTAAACCATTGGCACCAGATGATTGACGCAATGCATGC
>JALWOO010000247.1 GCA_027083485.1 Amylibacter sp.
AAAGCCGAGCTGTTTGGCGGCGTGTTCAATCAGGGCCGGTTTCACGCCCTCGGCAACCATGCGCACCCCTTCGTTGATGTAAGGGATGATACAGCGGTTGGCATAAAAGAACCGCGCGTCATTGACAACGATCGGGGTTTTGCGGATCTGGCGCACGAAATCGAGCGACTTGGCCACCGCCTTGTCGCCGGTTTCCTTGCCCTTGATGATTTCCACCAGCGCCATTTTTTCGACCGGCGAAAAGAAATGGATGCCGATGAACTGATCCGGCCGCTCGGAGGCCTTGGCCAGCTCGCTGATCGGCAGGGTGGAGGTGTTGGACGCATAGATACAATCCGCATCAATCACCGCCTCGACGTTTTTGGTCACTTCCGCCTTGATCGCCATGTCCTCGAACACTGCCTCGATGATCAGATCGCAGCCCTTGAGCGCGTTATAATCGGTGGTGGCGGTGATGTTGGACAGCAGGGCCTCTTTTTGCTCTGGCGTGGATTTCTTGCGGGCAATGCCCTTGTCCGCGTAAGCTTCGGAATAGGCCTTGCCCCTGTCGGCGGCTTCCTGACTCTGGTCCAGCAACACGACCTCAATACCGGCCTTGGCAGAGACCAGCGCAATGCCGGCCCCCATCATACCGGCCCCCAGCACGCCGAGCTTTTTCACCGACATGTCCGGCACGTTTTTCGGACGCACAGCGCCTTTTTCAAGCGCCTGTTTGTTGATGAACAGGGATTTGATCATGGCGCTGGAAGACGGGTTCATAATGACCGAGGTAAACCAGCGGGCCTCGACACGGATGGCGGCATCAAACGGCACCTGCGCGCCTTCGTAAACCGCAGACAGCAGGGCACGGGCGGCAGGGTAAACACCTTGGGTTTTGGCGTGAACCATGGCGGAGGCCCCGACAAAGGTCATGTAACCGGCAGGGTGATAGGGCGCGCCACCGGGCAGTTTATAGCCCTTGGCGTCCCAAGGTTTGACAATGTCTTTGTCCGTGGCGGTTTTTACCCAAGCTTTGGCCGCAGACAGCAATTCATCGGCAGGGACGACCTCGTCAATCAGGCCAGCGGATTTTGCCTTGGCCGGAGCCAGCATCTTGCCTTCCAGCAGGAAGGGCGACGCCGCCATCGCGCCGAGCTTGCGCACAAGGCGGGTGGTGCCGCCGGCACCGGGGAAAATGCCGACCATGATTTCCGGCAGGCCGATTTTGGCCTTGGGGTTGTCGGCGGCAAAAATACGGTGGCACGATAGCGGGATTTCAAACCCGATGCCAAGGCCGGTGCCCGGCATGGCGCAGGCAATCGGTTTGCCGCCTTTGTTGGTTTTGGCGTCCAGCCCCGCACGTTCCAGCTTGCGCAGGATGCCGTGCATGTTCATCACGCCGTTAAAAACGCTCTCGGCGGGATTGTCGCCCTTGGCCTCGTCGCGGAATTTGGCGATTACGTTCAAATCCATACCACCGGCGAAATCTTTCTTGCCCGAGGTAATCACCGCGCCCTTGATGGTGTCATCTGTCAGCACCTGATCCACCAGCGCGTCGAGTTCGGCAAAGCCGGCCTCGGACATGATGTTCATGGATTTGTCGGGGCAATCCCAGGTAATGGTGGCAATGCCGTCGGCATCTGTTGCGAGTGTAAAGTCTGTCATGTGTTTTCTCCTTCGCCATAAGGCGTCCCGTCTTTGCGGGTGAACTGAAAGTCCCCGCCCTGACGTGTGTAATGCAGGTCAATGTCTGGATAATGCACGGTGTCACGCTCCGCGCGGGTGCCGATAATCAGATAATAGGCTGGTTCATCCGACCGGTTCACCAGATGATGCGCGGTCGGTTCGCCAGCTTTCCAGCCGGCGGCTTGCCCTTCGCGCAACACGGTTTCCCCGTCGTCTTCAACCAGAACCACTTTGCCCGTTAACATGTAAAGGAACTCGTCCTCGTTCTCATGCCAATGGCGCTGGCTGGACATGCCGCCCGGCAGCAGCTTTTCGATGTTCACACCGAATTGCGTCAGGCCGGCAGCCTCGCCCAGTGCCGCAGCCTCATAGAGGTTGCAGCCCTGATCAAAGGGTGCCGGATAGCCAATGCTTTCCTCGCCCTTGATCAGCGGCAGTTCGTTTATCTTGATAACCGGCATCAGACACGCTCGATGATGGTTGCGGCACCCATGCCGGAGCCGATGCACAGGGTCGCCAGCGCAACCTCTTTGTCGGAGCGTTCCAGCTCGTCCAGTGCCGTGCCGATGATCATGGCACCGGTCGCGCCCAGCGGATGGCCCATGGCAATTGCGCCGCCGTTCACGTTCAGTTTGGCATGGTCAACGTTGAAATAGGTCTGGAAACGCAGCACCACCGAGGCAAAGGCCTCGTTCACTTCGAACAGGTCAATGTCGCTGATCTTCATGCCGGAGCGTTCCAGAATGCGTTCGGTCACAGGCACGGGGCCGGTCAGCATGATGGTCGGGTCGGTGCCGATTTTGGCGCTGGCACGGATGCGGGCGCGGGGTTTCAAACCGGTGCGTTCGCCAAATTCCTTGTTGCCGATCAACAGCGCCGCCGCCCCGTCGGCACTGCCCGAGGAATTGCCCGCGTGATGCACATGATTGATTTTTTCCATTTCGGGATATTTCAGCAGAGCCACGTTATCAAAGCCGGGCATGACTTCGCCCATCTGTTGAAAGGACGGACGCAAGCCGCCAAGGGACTGCATGTCCGTCGGGCGGATCATTTCGTCCTGATCCAGAATGGTGATGCCATTGATGTCCTTGACCGCAAAAACCGATTTGTTGAACCGGCCTTCGGCGCGGGCGGCGGCAGCGCGTTTCTGGCTCTCTACCGCATATTCGTCGCACATGTCGCGGGAAAACCCGAACTGTGTGGCGATGATGTCCGAGGAAATCCCCTGTGGTACAAAATAGGTTTTCATCGCCAGATAGGGATCAACCGCAATCGCGCCGCCATCGGAGCCCATGGGTACGCGGCTCATGGCTTCAACGCCGCCGGCGATATAGGCCATGCCTTGGCCGCCTTTGATTTGGCCGGCAGCCATGTTCACGGCTTCAAGGCCGGAAGCGCAAAAACGGTTCACGGAAACACCGGGGACGCTTTCGTCCAGATCGGAATACAGTACCGCAGAACGGGCCAGACAGGCACCCTGTTCGCCCACCTGGGTTACGTTGCCCCAGATCACATCGTCGATCAGCTTGCTGTCGAAATCATTGCGACGCTGCAATTCGTTCAGGGTTTCGGCAGACAGGCGCACGGCGGTGACTTCGTGCAGGGAGCCGTCTTTTTTGCCTTTGCCGCGCGGGGTGCGCAGGGCGTCATAGATATAGGCTTCTTCAGTCATAGGAGGAGTCCTTTGCTTGGTTTATTTTCGGTCCGACGGATTGCCGGGCATAAGGTCATAGGGGTGTTTCCAGCCGGGCAGGGCGGCAATGCCGTCCAGCCAGCGGTCGATATGGGGCCAGTCCTTGCGATCAAAGCCGAAAGGTTCCGGATAAAACAGATAGCCGCAGCAGGACATATCCGCGTTGGTGATGCTGTCGCCCACCAGCCAGTCGCGCCCGTCAAGGGCGGCGTTCAGGGTTGCATAGGCGGCTTTGAGGCGGGCTTGGGTAAAGGCGATGACCTCTGCCGGGCGTTTGGCTTCGGGGATGAAATTCATCAGAAACCGGGTCATGCCCGCCTGTGACGACATCTTGTGGTTATCCCACAAAACCCAGCGCAGGATTTCGCGTTTCTCGGCCTTGTCCTTGCCGCCGAATTTGCCGGACAGCTCGGAGACGTAATCCTGAATAACGCCGGATTGGGTCAGGGTCAGATCGCCATGCACCATGACCGGCACTTCGCCCATCACGTTCAGATCGTCGCGAAATTCCGCTGCGCGGGTTTCCCCGCCAAAGAAATCGACAAACACCGGTTCCCAGTCCAGCCCCGACAGTTCAAGCGCCAGCGCAGCCTTATAGGCATTGCCGCTCTCGCCCATACAATAGAGTTTGATATCCGCCATCGTTTCCCCTTACAGCTTGCGCGAGGCAAGCTCTTTCATGATTTCGTTGGTACCACCATAAATGCGTTGCACGCGGGCGTCTGTCCACATTTCCGCTACGGCATATTCGGTCATGAAACCGTATCCGCCGTGCAGTTGCAAACATTCATCCAACACTTCTCCTTGAACATCGGTCAGCCAGTATTTGCCCATTGCCGCCTGTTCCACCGTCAGTTCGCCGTGCAGATGCGCCGCAATCAGGCTGTCGAAATAGGCCCGCGCCACATGGGTTTTGGTCTGGCACTCCACCAGCTTGAAGCGGGTGTTTTGGAATTGCATCAGGTTGCCGCCAAAGGCTTCGCGTTCCTTGCAATAGGCAATCGTGCGTTCAACCGCACCTTCCATGGCCCCCACGGCACCGGCGCAAATGATCAGGCGTTCTTGCGGCAATTGCTGCATCATCTGGTAAAAGCCCTGACCCTCTTGGGTGCCAAGCAGGTTGTCGGGGCGGATTTCCACATTGTCAAAAAACAATTCGGAGGTATCCGCCGCCTTCAGCCCGATTTTATCAAGGTTGCGCCCGCGGGTGAACCCCTTGGCCCCTTCGGTTTCAACCGCAATCAACGACACGCCTTTGGAGCCTTCGCTCGGGTCGGTTTTACAGGCCACAAGGATCAGGTTGGCGTGCTGGCCATTGGTGATAAAGGTCTTGGAGCCGGTCATTTTATAGACGTTACCGTCCTTGATGGCGCGGGTCTTGATCGCCTGCACGTCCGATCCGCCAGAGGGTTCGGACATGGCCAGCGCGGTAACGATTTCGCCGGTGGCCATTTTCGGCAACCAGCGTTGTTTCTGGTCCTCGGTGCCGTAAGCATTGATGTAATGGGCGACGATACCGGAGTGGATGCCGTTGCCCCAACTGGCCAGATTGCATTTGGCAGCTTCCAGCGCAATGACCGCCTCGTGGCCGAAATCACCGCCCGCCCCGCCGTATTCTTCGGGGATGGAGGCGCAAAGCAGGCCGAGTTCACCGGCCTGCGTCCATGTTTCGGGGTCCATCTGGCCTTGCTTGCGCCATTTCTCGAACTTGGGTGCCCATTGCTCGGTGATAAACTGGGCGGTCATTTCGCCCAGCATCTTGTGTTCGTCGGTCATCCAGTCGGATTTTAGCGCCGGTATGGTCATAGTGTTTCCCCTTAAGGTATTTAAAACGCGTCCGCGTCCAGCCCCATCACAACTTCTGCGCCGGACTGGATCCGTGCCAGATGCATGCCGGTGGCCGGCAGTTGGCGCGCCATGTAATAGCGGCCTGTTTTCAGTTTGGTTTCATAAAACGCGGTGTCACTTGCACCGTTTTCCAGCGCTTCCAGCGATGCCTTGGCCATGCGGCCCCACATCAGGCCCAGACAGACATGGCCGAACATATGCATGAAGTCATAGGAACCGGCCAAAGCCTCGTTCGGGTTTTTCATGCCGTTTTGCATAAAGAACATCCCCGCCGCCTGCAAATCCTTGCTGGCCTGTTTCAGCGGGTTGATGAAATCCTGCATACCTTCGACGTCTTTGTTTTCCTTGATGAAATCCTTGATCAGATCAAAGAAGGCCATCACGTATTTGCCGCCACCGGAACCGAGCTTGCGCCCTACCAGATCCAGCGCCTGCACCCCGTTTGCACCCTCGTAAATCATGGTGATACGGGCGTCGCGGGTGAATTGGGACATGCCCCATTCCTCGATATAACCATGGCCGCCGTAAACCTGTTGCGCCTGCACGGTCATCTCATAGCCCTTGTCGGTCATGAAGCCCTTGATGACAGGGGTCAGCAGCGACACCAGCCCGTCTGCGTCCTTGTCGTTGTTCAGATGCGCCCGGTCAATCATCGCGCCGCCCCACAACAGGAACGCGCGCGCGCCTTCGATAAAGCTTTTCTGGTCCAGCAGGGAACGCCGGATATCCGGATGCACGATCAGCGGATCGGCCGGCCCGTCGGGGTTCTCCACACCGGTCACCGCGCGCCCTTGCAGGCGGTCTTTGGCATAGGTCACCGCGTTTTGATAGGCGACCTCGGCCTGTGCCAGCCCCTGCATGCCCACGCCGAGGCGGGCTTCGTTCATCATGGTGAACATGGCACGCATGCCTTTGTGCATTTCGCCCAGCAGATAGCCTTCGGCCTCGTCATAGACCATCACACAGGTGGAATTGCCGTGGATGCCCATTTTTTCCTCGATGTTGCCACAGGTGACGCCGTTGCGTTCGCCAAGGCTGCCGTCGTCGTTGATCTTGAATTTCGGCACGATGAACAGCGACACACCTTTGATGCCTTCCGGACCGCCCGGAATTTTCGCCAGCACCAGATGGATGATGTTTTCCGACATTTCATGTTCGCCCGCCGAAATAAAGATTTTCTCGCCGGTGATTTTATAGCTGCCGTCGTCCTGAGGTACCGCCTTGGTGCGCATCAGGCCCAGATCGGTGCCGCAATGGGATTCCGTCAGGTTCATGGTGCCGGTCCATTCACAAGAAATCATCTTGGGCAGGAATTTGGCTTTTTGTTCGTCGGTGCCATGCACGCGAATGGCGGATTGTGCGCCATGGGTCAGGCCCTGATACATGGTAAAGGACTGGTTTGCGGCGCTGAAGATTTCGCCGACCATGGTGCCGATAATGTTGGGCATGCCCTGACCGCCATATTCCGGATCGCAGTCAATGCCGG
>JALWOO010000248.1 GCA_027083485.1 Amylibacter sp.
CGGAAGAAACGATCCGCCCAACCGAACTTCTTGGCGAATTTGGCCATGATGATATGGTCCGGCAGGGATTCAAACACCGGATCAACCACCTTGTCGCGCCACTGGAACGACCGGTTGGAGGCTGTCAGCGAGCCGCGACACTCGAACTGGGTCGAGGCCGGCAGCAGGTAAACGCCGTCAGTGCGGTCATGCAGCACGGCGGAAACGGTTGGATACGGGTCAACGACCACCAGCATATCCAGCTTTTCCATCGCGGTTTTCATTTCCTTGCCGCGTGTCTGGCTGTTTGGCGCATGGCCCCACAGAACCATGGCCCGCACGTTGTCGGGCTGGTCGATGTTGTCCTTGTCCTCAAGCACACCGTCAATCCAGCGCGACACAGGAATACCCTTGAGGTTCATCAGGGATTTTTCCTTGCCGTCCTTGCCTTTGATGCTGTCAAAGCGGGACTTCATCCAGTCGAGGTCTTCGCCCCAGACACGGGACCAATGCGCCCATGCTCCGGCAGACAGGCCATAGTAACCGGGCAGCGTATGCGACAGCACACACATATCGGTTGCGCCCTGCACGTTATCGTGGCCACGGAAAATATTGGTGCCGCCACCGGCAGTCCCCATATTCCCCAGCGCCAGCTGCAAGATACAATAGGCACGGGTGTTGTTGTTCCCCGTGGTGTGCTGGGTGCCGCCCATACACCAGATCAGGGTGCCCGGACGGTTGTTGGCCAGCGTGCGGGCGACCCGCTCCATCTGGCTGCCGGGCACGCCGGTAACACGTTCGACCTCTTCAGGGTTCCAGTTCTTCACCTCGGCGCGGATTTCATCCATGCCGTAAACGCGGGTGCGGATGAATTCCTTGTCTTCCCAGCCGTTTTCAAAGATGTGCCAGAGCAAACCCCAGATCACCGCCACATCGGAACCCGGACGGATACGCATGTATTCGTCGGCATGCGCTGCGGTACGGGTAAACCGTGGGTCCACCACGATCAGGGAGGCATTGTTTTGCTCTTTGGCCTTCATCAGGTGCAACAGGGACACCGGATGCGCCTCGGCAGGGTTGCCGCCGATGACCAGAATGGATTTCGACGTGTGAATGTCGTTATAGCTGTTGGTCATGGCGCCGTAGCCCCATGTATTCGCCACACCGGCCACCGTGGTCGAGTGACAAATCCGCGCCTGATGGTCCACGTTGTTTGTGCCCCAATAGGCGGCAAACTTGCGGAACAGATAGGCCTGCTCGTTGCTGTGTTTCGCAGACCCCAGCCAGTAAACCGAATCCGGTCCGCTCTCGTCGCGGATCGACAGCATCTTGTCGCCGATCTCGTTGATCGCGGTTTCCCAGCTGATGCGCTTCCACTCGCCGTTTTCTTTCTTCATCGGGTATTTCAGGCGGCGTTCGCCATGCGCATGTTCGCGCACCGAAGCCCCCTTGGCGCAATGCGCCCCGAGGTTGAACGGGCTGTCATAGCCGGGTTCCTGCCCGACCCATACACCGTTGTCCACCTCTGCGATGACCGTACAGCCCACCGAACAGTGGGTGCAAACGGATTTGATTGTCTCTACTGCGCCTTGTGCGGCCGTTGCCGCCGAGGCCTTGGTTACAGTGCCGC
>JALWOO010000249.1 GCA_027083485.1 Amylibacter sp.
CGCCTCTCGTTCCCTCAATGTTACCGGCAGTTCCGAGTGTTTGTCCCTCGTCGCCTCCGGTGAAGCGGTATCTAGGCCTTACAAACAATCTCCGCAACCCCTTTTTTGAAACTTTTGCAAATTTCCAGAAAAAACATACTAAACTCCTGTTTTGTAACGGTTATTATTTCTATCACTGACAGAAATTTTGGACACTCAGCTGATGTTGTTAAGGGAATGCCTCGCATTTCAGGCGACAAAAATGCTGCAACGCAGCTTAGACCCCATATCTGGTGTCTTTATCCGGAATCAACACAAGGGAGTTTGCACAAACGAGTCGGAAAGAATTCCGGTTTTCCTTAATAAGGGACAGATTCCGTGCAAATCGATGCCCTGCCCCCCCTTGCTGCGGCCCCATATGGCATGCAAATCTGACAAAACTATCCGTGGTTCAGGCAAACACCCGCCCTCGCAGGGTGACAAAGCGATAGCCCACCAGCAGGGCGGCCACCAGGCAATAGACAATCGGTTCCAGCGGCCATGCCTTGACCAGCAGCAGATAATGGGCAGCACCAAGCGGCACGATCAGATAGGCGAGCTTGTGCAAGCGGCGCCATTTCACCGGCCCCAGTTTGCGGATCATCCAGTTATTGGAGGTCAGCGCCAGCGGGATCATTGCCAGCAAAGCAACCACGCCAACGATGATATAGGGGCGTTTGGTAATGTCCTTTATAATAGGCTCCCATTCCAGCTGCTTGTCCAGCAACAGATAGGCCAGCAGATGCAGCACCACATAATAGAAAGCAAACAGCCCCAAGGGACGGCGGAATTTGATCAGGTTCAGATTAAACCTGTTGCGCAGGGGCGTGACCAGCAAACTGAGGATCAGCAGCTGCAAGGCCCACTCTCCGAGCTGGCGCTCAAGGCGTGCCACCGGATCTGCCCCCAATTGATTCGTGATCCCCCAGTAAAGATAGACCGCCGCCGGCACAAAGCCCAAAACATACAAGGGGCCCGTCGGAATTTTGCGGAAAATTCGATTTATACTCTCAACTAAGGTCATAAAAAGCCCCTGATATGATCACTAACCCTTCTAGCAATTGACATGTTTTGGCCCGATTCCTAAGCCATACCTATAAAGCCCCGACAGGTCAGACACAAAGATCTTCGGGTCACAAGAGCGTTGGAATTGTTTCAAAATCCTCGCATTTCCCACTCTAAACCAGTGGGATTATGGGATAAGAAACGGTTGCATTACGATGTATAGCCCTTACGGGAACAAAAGAGCGATCGAGGAAAATACAAATGGCAGGACTAACCCCCGTTAACCCGGCAGATCTCCCGAGTAATTTGCCACACTGGCTATCTGCATTCGGGTTGAAGGTCCAGTTTGGAACCCAGATCGGTCAGGGTGCAACCGTCAAATACGCCATTCACACCACCGGCATCAACCCGATGGGGCAGGCCTATAATACTCTGACAGCCGCAGAAGTGGCCAACATCAAACGCTCTGTAGACAAAGTCGCTCAGGATACCGGGCTGAAGTTCGTGCTCACCAACGATGCAAACGCCGATCTGTTTATCGGGGCAACCTCTGCCAATGGCGGCGGGGCCTATGGGCGCACCTGGCAAAACCAGACCACGCCGGTCGAAGTTGTTGCTTATGACAGCGTCTATACCACGGCGGACGGGTTGGCGAACAACCCCTATATCTTTGTGCATGAACTGCTGCACGGGGTCGGGTTGGAGCATTCCACCAGCACATTTGCCAGCACCCAACCGGTTGTGATCCCCGCCTCAGAAGACTACGGCACCACATTGTTTGGCAATTGGGTTCCGGGCTGGGACGGCGGCACACAGCTGTTTGATGTGGCCGCGTTGCAATTTCTGTATGGGCCGGATACATCCCTGCGGGCCGGCAATAACACCTATGTACCGATTTTCGGGGCCTATGACGCGACCAAACCCAACCAGCAGCAGCCTTTGCTTTGGGACGGGGCCGGATTTGACACCATCAACCTCTCCAGCGCCAAAGGCGGGGCCACGGCCAGCCTTGCACCCGGATTTATTTCGCAGGTCAACACCACCAACACCGGCATTCTGGAGGCGGGCACCTTCTCCATCAATTACAACTCCCACTTTGAAAAGCTGGTCGGCACCAATTTCAACGATACGCTCTATGGCGATACCGGCAACGAGGTTCTTGTCGGCCTGAAAGGCAAAGACGTCATCTTCGGGCGCGCCGGCAGGGACGTGCTGGATGGGCGCAATGGCAACGACATGTTGAATGGCGGGCTTGGCAACGACAAACTGTATGGCGGCAACCACAATGACCGGCTGTTCGGTAGCGTGGGATTTGACCGGTTGTTCGGTGGAAATGGCCGTGATTTGCTGGTCGGGGGCAAGGGCAACGACTTTTTGACCGGCGGGCGGCACATGGATACCTTCCTGTTCAAAGCCACAGAGCTAAGCGGCAAAGACACCATTCGCGATTTTCAGGACGGACTGGATCATATCAAATTCACCGGTGGCATGAGCTTTGCCGATCTGACGATCACCGACACCGGCACCCAAACAATTGTTTCATGGGCCACCGGCGAGGTTGCCCTTGACGGTATCGCCGCCGTGAATGTGACCATTGACGATTTCATCTTTGCTTAACGCAAAACTCCCAAGCGGGAACACAACACAAAAAGGCAGGAACAACGAATTGTTCCTGCCTTTTGTATTCAGCACAGGCTAAAAATATTTCTGCAAATCCATACCGGCATAGAGACCGGCAACCTCGTCGCCATAGCCGTTGAATTTCTGCGTTGGCTGACGGCTGGCAAACAGCCCGCCGCCGATCACGCGATGCGATCCCTGCGACCAGCGCGGGTGGTCCACTTCGGGGTTAACATTGGAATAGAACCCGTATTCACGCGCATTGATCTGGTTCCATGTCGCAGGTGGCTCTTTCTCGGTCAGGGTGATCTTGACGATGGATTTGATCGACTTGAACCCGTATTTCCACGGCACCACCAGACGCAGCGGCGCGCCGTTCTGGTTTGGCAATGGCTCGTCATACATGCCCGTTGCCAGAATGGTCAGCGGGTGCATGGCCTCGTCCATCCGCAGGCCTTCCACATAGGGCCAAGGGAACGTCGGGTTGTTCTGTCCGCGCATTTCGCTGGGGCGGAGCAGGGTTTCAAAGGCCACATATTTCGCATTCCCCTGCGGATCAGCCGCCGCAATCAGATCCGAGAGCTGAAACCCGATCCAGGGCACCACCATCGCCCAGGCCTCGACACAGCGGAACCGGTAGATCCGCTCTTCCAGCGTCACGTTTTTAAGAATATCCCCGATGCTGTAATTGCCCGGTTTGTTGACCAAACCGCCGATTTCCACATTCCACGGATCTGTGGTCAGTTTGTCTGCATAATTGACCGGATCGCTCTTGCCGGTGCCGAATTCATAAAAATTGTTATAGGAGGTCGCGTCCTTGAACGAGGTCAGCTTCTCGTCTGTTGAATAGGCGCTTTTGATGCCGGTCATCCTGGCCGAGGCCATACCGGCGATGCCGCCGGCCGCCACAAGCCCCGCAGCTCCGGCGATCACCTGACGCCGGTTCATAAAGTCCGCGCGTGGTGTGATATCCGAATACTTTAGGTCGGTCTTGAAGCGGTACATGGGAATCCCCTTTTGCTGGTTTTCTGTAATGTGACCTACAAGACCGCACAGACCAAATCAAAACACGTTTGCTCACGCGCTTGTTTGAATTGCTACAAAAATCTGCCGCCCCCCTTTAGGGCGTAGACTCATAAAGCCTGCATCACTGGCGAAATTGTCGCGAAATATCAATGGCATGGTGCCCGCCGCCCATAGCCGGCTATTTGCAAGGGCAGCATGCCTTTGAGATGAAGCGACAATTCCGTCCAAAGGATTTGCCTGATTTACCCCGTGGCTGCGTTGCAATGCCTTGAAAATATTCATATTTCCTGCGTCATTGCGCCTAACCACGAAGAAAATCAGGCAAACCAGTGACGCAGGATTTATGGGTCTACGCCCTAAACGCAAAAGGCAGGGCACCAGCCCTGC
This sequence comes from Amylibacter sp., assembly GCA_027083485.1. Classification (GTDB taxonomy): domain Bacteria; phylum Pseudomonadota; class Alphaproteobacteria; order Rhodobacterales; family Rhodobacteraceae; genus Amylibacter. Next base: position 4,057 of record JALWOO010000249.1, read on the forward strand.
CTCAAGGTAAAAATCTGTGCAAAATCAGGAAACGTTATCCAACGCCTGTGCGATAGATGCCTTGACCTCGTCAATATCGCCCAGCCCGTCAATCGACTGCAACTGACCCTTGGCATAGTAATACCCGATCAGGGGCGAGGTTTCCTTGTAATAGGCCATCAGGCGGGTTTTCAACGATTCCGCGTTGTCATCCGCACGGCGCTTGAACTCGGTGCCACCGCAGTTGTCGCAAACGCCCTCTTTGGCCGGAACTTTCAACGTGTCGTGAAATCCCTCGCCGCAATTGGCGCAAGTATAGCGGCCTGTGATCCGGTCAACCAATGCCGCATCATCCACCCGCATTTCCACAACCGTATCGAGCTTCTGGCCAACCTTGTCCATCAACTCTGTCAGCGCGTCTGCCTGTGCCAGAGTACGCGGAAAGCCATCAAAGATGAATCCCCCCGGTGCCTTGGCAGTGGTCAGCTGCTCTTCGATCAGGCCGATCACGATTTCATCTGTGACCAGCTTGCCCGCATCCATCACCGCGGCAACTTTCTTGCCCATCTCGGTGCCGGAGGTGCGCGCCGCGCGCAGCATATCGCCGGTGCTCAGTTGCATCATGTCGCGCTCTTCCACCAGAAATCTGGCTTGCGTTCCCTTACCTGCCCCCGGAGGCCCCAGCAATATTATATTCATTAGCGACGACCCCTCCCACGGGCTTTGGCTTTGGATTTGGAGCGGCCCTTGCCACCCAGCTTCGACTTCTCGATCAGGGCTTCATACTGATGCGCCAACAGATGTGATTGCACCTGTGTGATTGTATCCATGGTCACGGAAACAACGATCAGCAGGGATGTACCACCAAAGTAGAACGGAATCGACAGCTGCGTGCGCAAAATTTCCGGCAAGAGACAAACCGCCGCCAGATATGCAGACCCGAGCACCAGTATACGCGCGACCACATAATCCAGATATTCCTCGGTTTTCTTGCCCGGACGGATACCCGGAACAAAACCGTTCTGCTTTTTCAGATTGTCCGCAACCTCATCGGTTTTGAACGAAACATTGGCAGTATAGAAATAGCTGAAGAACACGATCATCACGACAAAGAACAACAGATACAGCGGTTGGCCCGGACCAAAATACGCCAGAATGGTGTTCATTATTGGCGAGGCCTGCGTGCCGGAAAATGTGCTGATCGTGGTTGGCAACAACAACAGTGCCGAGGCAAAAATCGGCGGGATCACACCGGCCGGGTTCAGTTTGATCGGCAAATGTGAGGTCTCGCCGCCGTAAACTTTCATGCCAACCTGACGTTTCGGATATTGGATGTGCAGCTTGCGCAGCGCGCGTTCCATGAACACGATAAAGGCAATCACCACTACAACCATTACCATCACGCCAAGGATCACGGGCACCGGAATTACCCCTTCACGACCTTGGGAAAAGAACCGTACAAGCGCCGAAGGCAACTGCGCGATAATGCCGACAAAGATGATCAGCGAAATACCGTTACCAATGCCGCGCGCGGTGATCTGTTCGCCCAGCCACATCAGGAACATGGTGCCCCCGACCAGCGTCAGAATAGCCGGCAATTGAAAGCTCAGGAAACCCGGATTGGCCACCAGACCGGCCTGCGATTCAATGCCTTTGGACAGGCCATAGGCCTGAAACAGCGCCAGCAGAACCGTACCGTAACGGGTGTATTGGTTGATTTTTTTGCGCCCTGCGTCGCCTTCTTTTTTCAACTGTTCCAGTTGTGGCACCATGGCCGTCATCAACTGCACAATGATCGAGGCGGAAATATAGGGCATAATGCCAAGGGCAAAAATCGCCATCCGGCTGATCGCGCCGCCGGTGAACATCGACAGAATACCGCCCACACCGGATTGTAGATCTTCGGCAAATTGTGCCAGCGCGGCCGCGTCGATCCCGGGAACCGGAATATAGGTTCCGATCCGATAAACGATCAGCATCCCGACCGTAAACAGAATGCGTGACTGCAATTCCTTGGCTTTACCGAACGTCCCCCAACTCAGGTTAGAGGCCATTTGTTCCGCAGCTGATGCCATTTTGGCGTTCCTTTCAACGAAAACGCCGCAAGACTGTTTTCACAAACGGTCCTGCGGCGCTAGAAAACGTAATCATTCTAGAATGTAGAGCGCGCAGATGCGCCCCACAAGGCCTATTCAGCAGAAGCGTCGGCTTTTGCCGCAGTTGTGACTGTCAGAGAGCCGCCAGCTTTCGCTACGGCCTCGATGGCGGATTTGGATGCGCCGGTCACTGTCAGATCAATCTTGGATGTGATCTCGCCTTTGGCCAGAACCCGGACACCGTCACGCACACGACGCACCAGACCGCAAGCAACCAGAGTTTCCTCGGTGACAGGCGATTTCACGTCGATTTTGCCGGCGTCGATGAATTTCTGGATCAAGCCCAGATTTACAACCGCATGGCGTTTGGCGTTGATGTTGTTGAAACCACGCTTTGGCAGACGTTGGTACAAAGGCATTTGGCCGCCTTCATAACCGCCAATGGCCACACCCGAACGGGATTTCTGACCTTTGATACCACGGCCAGCCATTTTACCTGTGCCCGAACCCGGACCACGGCCAACGCGCTTGCGTTTTTTGGTTGCACC
>JALWOO010000250.1 GCA_027083485.1 Amylibacter sp.
CTCTGATACGCAAGCGGTTCGGTCTGTGTTTATAATCGACCCCGATAAAAAGGTCCGCCTGACAATGACCTATCCGATGAATGTGGGCCGGAATTTTGACGAGATTCTGCGCGTGATCGACGCTTTGCAAACCGCTGACGAAAAATCGGTGGCCCTGCCGGCAAACTGGACCCCGGGTGAGGAGGCCATCGTGCCGCTTTCCGTCAGCACCGAGAGTGCGCAGGAAAAATATCCGGACCTCAAGGTTCTGAAGCCTTATCTGCGGGTTACCAAGGATTATTAGGGCCAAGTTGATTAATCCTGCGAGCGGCGTATTTATGCGCCGCTCGCTTAATTTGGGCGAGCCACGGGGCAAAGTTAGAGTCCCGTTCTTGTGGAAATCCCCGCGCCGATTTTTTTTCAGCTTTTTGTCAAAGCGTGATGAAACTCACTTTTATCTCCTCCCGATAGGGTATTCATACCTTATTGAAAGTTCACGATTAAAACCCGGCGTAACACGACAAAGAGATTTGTTGTGTGGGAAATTCCAGCCCTTGGCCATGCGTGTTGTGCCAATTACGTCGGGATTTTATCCTCTTGCTTCATTCATGGCACAAAAAACGCCCCGGTAGTCGTACCGGGGCGTTTTTGTTTTTCGGCACCCGTCGGGGTGTTTCGCTTTAAAGTCAGGCTTCCGCAACCATTTGCTGTTTTGCCTCGATCAGGCATTCGGCCATTTTGGCGCGAATCGTGGCTTCATCGGCCTTGCCGGCCAGATCGGCGGACAGTTTGCGAAACACGTCTTCTTTGCCGGCTTCTTCAAAATCGCTGGCAATCACTTCTTTGGCATAGGCCAAAGCCTCGTCACCGGATTTTCCCAGCAATTCTGCGGCCCACAGGCCGACCAGTTTATTGGCGCGCGCCTCGGTTTTGAATTTCATCGCTTCATCATGGGCGAATTTATTCTCATAGGCGTTTTCGCGTTCGTCAAATGCAGACATGTGTCACTCCTGTATGTTGTTCTCCCTATATATGGGGGCGTTGCAACAATAGCGCAAGCCACTGCGGGAAATTTGCTTGATGTGCCTTGTTTGATTGCCTATAGAGACGGCAAATTTGCAGGGGATTTTCCTTGCCAGCCTGAAGCGGAGACCCCGATGTCGCGACGCAATAAAATCTACGAAGGCAAAGCGAAAATCCTGTATGAAGGCCCCGAGCCGGGCACATTGGTGCAGTATTTCAAAGACGACGCCACCGCCTTTAATGCCGCCAAGAAAGACGTGATCGAGGGCAAGGGCGTGTTGAACAACCGTCTGTCCGAATATTTTATGACCGGTCTGACCGCAATTGGCGTGCCAAACCATTTCATCAAACGCCTGAACATGCGCGAGCAGCTGATCCACAAGGTGGACATCATCCCGCTGGAAGTGATCGTGCGCAATGTGGCCGCCGGTTCCCTGTCCAAGATGCTCGGCATCGAAGAAGGCACCGCCCTGCCCCGCCCGATTGTGGAATTCTGCTACAAAGATGATTCCCTTGGCGATCCACTGGTTTCCGAAGAACATATTCTGGCCTTTCAATGGGCCAGCCAGCAGGATCTGGATGATATGGTCTCTATGGCATTGCGGGTGAATGATTTCATGTCCGGTCTGATGTATGCTGTCGGAATTACGCTGGTGGATTTCAAAATCGAAATCGGCCGCCAGTTTGACGGGGATTTTTCGCGCCTGATTCTAGCCGATGAAATCAGCCCGGACAGTTGTCGGCTCTGGGATATGAAAACCGGCCGCAAGCTGGACAAAGACGTTTTCCGCCGTGATCTCGGTGATCTGGCGGATGCCTATACCGAAGTGGCCGATCGCCTTGGCCTGATGCCGAAAAACCCGCGCTCTGATGGGCCAAAACTGGTGAACTAAAGGATTATTCCGATGAAAGCACGTGTATTTGTGACCCTGAAAAACGGTGTACTGGACCCACAAGGCAGCGCGGTGCGCCGTTCGCTGGGATCACTTGGCTTTGAAGGTGTCGAAAAGGTGCGTCAGGGCAAGGTGATTGAACTGGATCTGGCCGAAACCAACACCGACAAGGCCCGCGCACAGGTCACCGAAATGTGCGAAAAGCTGCTCGCCAACACGGTGATCGAAGATTATTCCGTGGAAATCCTGTGATGCGCGCCGCGGTTGTTCAGTTCCCCGGCTCCAACTGCGACCGCGATCTGGCGGTGGCTTTTGGCAATGTCACCGGCAAGCCCGCCGAAATGGTCTGGCACAAGGAAACCGGCCTGCCTGCCGGCCTTGATGTAATCGCCATCCCGGGTGGTTTTTCCTTTGGCGATTACCTGCGTTGCGGGGCGATTGCCGCGCGCTCGCCCATCATGCAGGCGGTTGTCGATTTCGCCAACAAGGGCGGCTATGTGCTGGGCATTTGCAACGGGTTTCAGGTGCTGACCGAATCCGGCCTGCTGCCCGGTGCCTTGATGCGCAATGCCGGTATGAAATTTGTCTGCAAAGACAGTGAGTTACAGGTTGCTACCCGCGACAGCGTATTTACCGCAGCCTATGCCAAGGGCGCGAAAATCACCGTGCCTGTGGCCCATCACGATGGCAATTACACCGCAGACGCCGACACCCGCAAGGCGCTGCACGATCAGGACCGGATTGCCTTTACCTATGTAAACAATCCCAACGGCAGCATGGATGACATCGCCGGTATCCTGTCGGAAAACCGCCGTGTGCTGGGCATGATGCCCCATCCCGAGCGCCTGAATGATCCCGAACTCGGCGGCATAGACGGCAGCGGGTTGTTCCAGAGCATCGCCGATGCGCTGGTTTCCGCTTGAAACTGATTACGCGTGCTTGAGCCGGGCGGGCGGAACACCTATCCTGCGCCCATGGCAGAGAAGCTGAACAGGGATACGCGCAGGTGGACCCGATCTGTTTTACGGATCGGGGTTGTGGTGTTTTTCATCGTCATGGGCCTGCTGATCTGGCTGTCGAACCTGTATTTTACCGAACGTTTCAGCCAGAAAACCAAGACCCTCGCTACCGCGCAGGTGGCGCTTTATTCCGGCCGTCTGGTCTCCGAATTGCAGCGAAACTCCGTGGTGCCGCTGCTGTTGTCACGTGATACAAGGCTGATCGGGGCGCTGAACAGTCAGGATTTTGTCGGTACCTCGCAGCGGTTGATTTCCTATCAGGAGGAAATCGGCGCGAAATCCATCATTCTGCTGGACGAGGCAGGCCGCACCGTTGCCGCATCGGACAGACGCGAACTGGGGGCTGTGATGCGCGAAAGCCCCTATTTCATCGGGGCGCTGCGTTCCAATGAAACGGTTTTCACCGCCGCCGGTATCAAAGAAGGCCCGATCGGCTTTTTCTATTCCCGCAAGCTCGAAAGCGGTAAGGAAACCATTGGTGTGATCGTGGTGGAGGTCGACCTTGATCACCTGTTTGACACATGGTCGAGTCAGGAAAGCACGATTTTTGTCACCAATTCCGAAGGCATCATCATTCTGTCGACCGAACGCCAGTTCCGCCACCAGACCATCGCACAGGCCCTGTCCAGCCAACCGGCCCTGTCACCGGTTGAACGGGCATGGCGGGCAACAGGGGAATGGACGCAAACCGTGGTGGATGCCTATATCAAAGGTAAACCCTTGTTTCGATTGGAAACAAAGGTGCCATTTCGCGGTTGGCGTCTGAATTACCTCGCCTCCTTTGAGGGCGTGCGCGCGCAGGTCAACAGCATTCTGGCGCTGGAATTGATGGCCTTGGCCATCGTGACCGCGCTCGGGTTTTATTTCCTGTCCCGCCGTGCCATTCGCCAATCGTTTCTGTTCAAGGCGGAATCGGAACAGTTGCGCGCCCTGAACGAACGCCTGTCCCGGGAAATCGCGGAACGGGAACGCGCCGAGAAAAGCCTCGAAGTGGCGGAACAAAGCCTCGCCCAAAGCTCCAAGCTCGCCGCACTTGGCGAAATGTCCGCCGCCGTCAGCCATGAATTGAACCAGCCGCTTGCCGCCATGCGCACCTATCTGGCCGGTGCCAAATTGCTGTTGCAGCGCAACCGTTCGCCCGAAGCCTTGTCCTCGTTTCAACGCATTGATGATCTGATCGAACGCATGGGCGCGATCACCCGACAGCTGAAATCCTATGCCCGCAAAAGCGGTGACGAACTGGTGCCGGTGGACCTGCGCGATTCGGTCAATGCATCGCTGGCGATGATGTCGCCACAGCTGTCGCAAATGCGGGTGGAAATATCCGTAACCTTGCCCCCGGATCCGGTGATGGTGCTGGGCGACAAGGTGCGTCTTGAACAGGTGATCGTGAACCTGCTGCGCAACGCGCTTGATGCCATGAAGCTCGAGGAAACCCCGCAACTGGATATTCTGCTGGTCTCCGGCGATATCGTGAAACTGTCGGTGCGCGACAATGGCACCGGCATTGAAAACCTCAAGGAAATGTTCGAGCCCTTCTTTACCACCAAAAAACCCGGCGACGGTGTTGGCCTTGGTCTGGCGATTTCCTCGGGCATTGCCAAAGACCTCGGTGGGCGGCTTCTCGCCCGAAATGGCCGCAACGGCGGCGCAGTGTTTGAATTTCAGTTGCCGCGCATGGATATTGCCCAGGAACAAGCGGCGGAGTAAAAAATATGCCCGAGCAGATGACCATCGCAATTGTCGATGACGAACAGGATATGCGCGAAAGCATTTCCCAATGGTTGACCCTTTCGGGGTATAAAACCAAAACCTATGCCAGCGCGCTTGACGCGCTCAAGGAAATCGGACCGGATTATCCGGGCATCCTGATTTCCGACATTAAAATGCCCGGCATGGACGGGATTACCTTCCTCAAACGATTGCAAAGCATCGACAATCAGCTGCCGGTGATCCTGATTACCGGCCACGGCGATGTGGCCATGGCGGTCGAGGCCATGCGCATCGGTGCCTATGATTTTCTGGAAAAACCCTTTGATCCGGAACGCATGGCCGAACTGACCAAACGCGCGGTACAAACGCGGCGGCTGACGCTGGACAACCGCACTTTGCGCCGCGAATTATCCGACGGCACAGTATTGCTGCGCAAATTGATCGGCTCCTCTCCGGTTATGGAACGCCTGCGCGAGGATATTCTCGATCTGGCCCAGGCGGACGGGCATATTCTGGTGACCGGCGAAACCGGCACCGGCAAGAGCCTGATTGCCCACGCGCTGCACGCCTGCGGCCCGCGTCAGGGCAAGAAATTCATCACCGTGAATTGCGCCGCCTTTGCCGAGAACGAACTGGCACGCCGCCTGTTTGGCCCGATGGATGACGCCACCCCCGCACTGGAAGCCGCGCTTGGCGGCACGCTTTGCCTTGAGGATATCGAATCCCTGCCGGCCTCGGTTCAGGCCCGCCTGATTGGCGCGCTGGAAGATTACGACCGCGGGGCCGACACCTCGCCCCTGCGCATCATTGCCATTTCCAACGAGGCGGACCCCAACACCCCGCTTGAGGAAACCATTCGCCAGGACCTCTATTACCGGCTGGCCGCCATGCAGATCACCCCGCCGCCCCTGCGCCAGCGCGGCGAGGATATTCTGTCGCTGTTCAACCGCTATGTGGAAACCTTTGCCGAGGAATACGGCTGTGACGGTCCCGAAGTTTCCGCCAAGGATGCCGCACAACTGTTGCAGGCCCCCTGGCCGGGCAACATCCGCCAGCTGATCAATCTGGCCGAACGCGCGGTGCTGCAAAACCGGCGCGGCAGCTATTCCATTGCCAATCTGTTGATGGACGACAGCGGCGAACCGACCCCCGAGGTGATCACCGGCGGCAAGCCGCTCAAGGAATACGTCGAGGCCTTCGAGCGCATGTTGATCGACAACACCATGCGCCGGCACAAGGGATCCATTCAATCGGTAATGGAGGAACTCTCCCTGCCGCGCCGGACCCTGAACGAAAAAATGGCCAAATACGGCCTGACCCGTTCGGATTACGTGGGATAAGCGCCTAAGGCGTCTTTTTCACCGCCATATACCGCGAGAGATTCGCTGGACGCCAGTTCAGCGAGTCATCCTCGAACCGCTGCACGGCGCTTGGATGGATTTTTGCATCCGGCGGAATCACGCGCGGTTCGGATTTCGGCAGATAATAGGGAAACTTGCCCGCTGCAAACCAACTGCGCAGGTGCGATCTTTTGGGGAAATATTCCAGAACGGGCCATGCGGAAACCATGGAATCATGGCTCGGTGCCCGATAATCCGGTGCGCAATAGGGCTGTTTGGAACGGCTCGATCCCTCCCCCTGCACCAACGCGCGATACCGGCCCTTGCGCAATTCCAGTTCGCATTCCCCGCCCGCATCGCATAATTCTTCCAGCATCCATTGCAAGGTCAGCTTGGACAAGCCGGCCTCCTCCTCGGGTGCGGAACCGCCAATATCGCTGTGATATCCGGCAAACCACATTTGCACCACATCCTGAGGCACGCCTTCGCCGTTTTTGAACCGGTTGGGGTGGTGGGTCTGGCCTTCTTCCCAGAGGTACGGGCGGAACATCGAGCGTTTCTCATCAATCGCCAAAGCCTGACGCACCTTGGCCACGGACCCGTTCACCGCGACCGCCGGATGCTGGCCATATTCGATCAGCGAATATTTCGACGGCTGAAACCGCAGCATCGAGGCCACCGTATCAAACA
>JALWOO010000251.1 GCA_027083485.1 Amylibacter sp.
CGGGAAAAATAGACCGTCGCGCGGGTAAACTGGGGGCCTGTCAGGTCAACCGGCTGGCCAAACGCTAGCGCAAATTTGTTGCACAGTTCGCGGATGCCGACCTGCAAGAGGCCGTGGCGAAATCATACCATAAGCTGTTGAGCTACAAGGATGAATACGAGGTCGCCCGCCTGCATTCGGAAACATTGGAAACGCTGGTCAACGAACAGTTCGAGGACGTTAAATCCCTGAAATTCCATCTGGCCGCGCCGATCCTTGCGCGCAAGGACAAAGAAGGCAAGCCGCAGAAACGGGCCTTTGGCAACTGGATGCTTGGCGCGTTCGGGCTGTTGAAAAAGGGCAAATTCCTGCGCGGGACGCCGTTTGATCCCTTTGGCTATAGCGCGGAACGCAAAATGGAACGGGCCTTGATCCGCGAATTTGAATGCGACATGAAAGAGGTTCTGAAGCGGGTCGAGCCGGATAATCTGGCAACCTGTGTGGCGCTGGCGGAACTGCCGTTGAAAATCCGCGGCTTTGGCCATGTAAAGCTGAAAAACGCCGCCGAAGTTGCCAAACAGCGCGAGGCCTTGCTGGCGGAATTGCGAAACGGCCCAACATTGGTGCAAGCGGCGGAATAAATCGATGCCAAGGGGGTGCCCCCTTGGCCGTTCACCCTTTCTTGATCCAGTAAAGCTGTGGATGGCTGTCGGTATCGCTGGCCAGTAATTCATGGCCCTGTTCGGAGCAAAAATGCGGAATGTCGATGACGGCGGCGGGGTCGGTGGCCTGCACGCGCAATATCTGGCCCGATTGCAGCGATTGCAGGCGTTTTCGCGCCTTCAGCACGGGCAAAGGACAGAGCAAATCGCAGGCATCGAGGTCTTGATCAAAGGTCATAGGGCAGGCCTAGCGCCAAATGTTGCAAGAGTCCACGGTGTCGTGATCGGGCAGGGGGGTGACGGCGGTGATTTTGGTCGCTAGAAGCATGTTATGTTTGGAATAGATATCATCGACGCGGGGCTGTTGCCATCGCTTTTCGTGGCGCTGCTGGCGGGGATCATCTCCTTTCTCAGCCCCTGTGTGTTGCCGATTGTGCCGCCTTATCTGGCCTATATGGGCGGGATTTCCATGGCCGAAATGACCGGCGAACAAAAACGCAGGCCGGTGATTGTGGCCTCGCTGTTTTTCGCCCTTGGTCTGTCCACCGTGTTTATCTTTCTGGGGTTCACGGCTTCGGTGCTGGGGCAGTTGTTCTTGCAATACCAGCGGGCGTTTTCAATCGCGTCCGGGTTGGTTGTAATTCTGTTCGGGCTGCATTTTCTGGGACTGATCCGGATACCGTTCCTGTACAAAGAGGCGCGCATTGATGCCGGTGACAAGGGCGGTTCCGCCTTTGGGGCCTATATTCTGGGGCTGGCCTTTGCCTTTGGCTGGACGCCTTGCATTGGTCCGATCCTTGGCGCGATCCTGTCGGTTTCCGCACAAGAGGAATCAATCGCACGCGGCACATTGCTGATGGCGGTTTATGCGGTCGGGCTGGGTGTACCATTTGTGTTGGCGGCGGTGTTTATCAATCGCGCTGTCGGGGTGATGAACAGGTTCAAACGCCACATGGCG
>JALWOO010000252.1 GCA_027083485.1 Amylibacter sp.
GGGCCGGAATTGCGTGTCAGCCCGTAAATCGCGCCGCGACATTGCGCATCCCAATAGGGCGCGCCCATGCCGGTAAAGGCGGGCACCAGATAGAGCGCTTGCAAATCGTCTGCCTGCTCTGCCAGCGCCTGCGTCTCGGCTGCGTCTTCAATTATTCCCAGCCCGTCACGCAGCCATTGCACCGCCGCACCGGCAATGAAAATGGAGCCTTCCAGCGCATAGATGGTTTCCCCGTTCAGCCGATAGGCGATGGTTGTCAGCAAACGGTTATCGCTGTGAACCATATTCGGGCCGGTGTTCAGCAGGGCAAAACAGCCGGTGCCATAGGTGGATTTCATCATACCGGGCTGAAAACAGGCCTGCCCGATGGTGGCGGCCTGTTGATCGCCCGCAACGCCCAGAATGGGGATTTCCGCGCCCAGAAAACCGGCGGTGGTGATGCCGTAATCGGCTGCACAATCGCGCACATCCGGCAGCATACCCATGGGAATTTCCAACAGCTGGCAAATGCCCAGATCCCATTCGCCCTTGTCGATATTATACAGCATGGTGCGTGACGCGTTGGTAGCATCCGTGGCATGTACGGCCCCGCCGGTCAGTTTCCAGATTAAAAAGCTGTCGACCGTGCCAAACAGCAATTCCCCCTTGGCGGCGGCCATCATTGCCTTGGGGTCGTTTTGCAATATCCACGCCAGCTTGGTGCCGGAAAAATACGGGTCCAGCAACAGCCCCGTGCGTTTGGAAATCAACCCTTCCAGCCCGCGCGATTTCAGCGCTTTGCACATGCTGTCCGTGCGTCGGTCCTGCCAGACAATCGCGTTATAGACCGGCTCTCCGGTCAGCTTGTTCCACACAACAGTGGTTTCGCGCTGGTTGGTGATGCCGATCGCGGCGATGTCGCTGGCATCTATGCCCGCATCGGCCACCACTTGCCGGCAGGTGGCAACGGTGGTGTCCCACAGATCGGCGGGATCATGTTCAACCCAGCCCGATTGCGGAAAATGCTGGGGGAATTCCTGTTGCGCGGTTTTGTGGGCGCGCATGTTTTCATCAAACAGTATCGCGCGGGTCGATGTGGTGCCCTGATCAATGGCGAGGATAAAAGTCATGGTCGCATCCCTGTTGTTCGCGCCAATAAAACGCCAAGCAGCAGCGGAATTCAAGCCATTGCTTTTGGGAATACGTTGCCTATGGTTTGCGCGAGAAAATGCGGGCTGCTACTCATAGGGAAGCGATACCCTTAATCCGCAAAGGATCTCCGGTTCCGGCGTCAGCTTTGCCAATGCAGGGCCGGCTACTGCCCGATAACAATGCCTTCGCGGCGCGGATCGGCCCCGCCGGACAGCTGCGTACCGATCGCAATGCCATGCAGGCCGGAGGTGATTTTTCCAAGCCGCACCTCATAGCCGATGGCCTCGAGTTTCGGGGCCATTTTGGCACCGAACGGGGTGTTTTCTACCTCGAATATGCCGCCCCGATTGACAAGCCGCGGCATGGAAATCGCCGCCTGAATATCCAGTCCCCAATCCAGATGCGCAATGATGGTTTGCGCCACATAGCCAATGATCCTGCTGCCTCCGGGGGAGCCGATCACCAGCACCGGTTTGCCGTCGCGCAGCACAATAGTGGGCGACATGGAGGAGCGCGGCCGTTTGCCCGGCTCTACCCGATTGGCAATCGGACGTCCGTTGCGGTGGCTGGCAAAGGAGAAATCCGTCAATTCGTTATTCAGGATAAATCCCCCCGCCATCAGACGCGAACCGAACAGGTTTTCAACCGTGGTAGTCATCGACAAGGCGTTGCCATAGCTGTCGACAATGGAAATATGGCTGGTGGAGGGCAGTTCCAGCGAAATATCGTCCGACTGGTTCAGCCCGTGGTCATAGGCCGGTTGACCGGCGCTGACCGTAGGCAGGGCGGTGTCACGCTGCAACAGGGCGGCGCGCTCTGCGATATAGCGATCGGCGAGCATGCCTTGTACCGGCACCGGCACAAAATCGCTATCGGCCAGGTAGCGCGCCCGATCCGCAAAGGCCAGCCGCGAGGCATCGCCGAGAAGCCGCCAGCTCTGGAGATTGTCAGGGCCAAGGCCGGCCAGCGGAAAGCCTTCAAGGGTTTTCAGGATCTGCCCCACTGTGGTTGCGCCCGATGACGGTGGCCCCATGCCGCAAACATCATTGCCGTGATAGCTGATGCACACGGCGGGGCGTTCCTTGATCCGGTAAATGGCCAGATCCAGCAAGGACAGCTTGCCCGGGTTGTTGGCGGTGCGGACCCGTTCCACGATGTCAAAGGCCAGCGGCCCCGCATAGAAAATATCCGCGCCACCACGCGCCATATCTGCCAAAGTTGCCGCATAGGCCGGATTTTTCAGCAGGTCGCCGGCTTGCAGCGGTTTGCCGTCCGGCAGGAAATAGGCGGCGGTGTCCGGCGCGCTGGCCAGACGCTCCGCGTCCCATGCAATGGATTTCGCCAGACGTTCCGACACCGTGAAACCGTCACGCGCCAGCCGGTGTGCCGCGCTCAGCAAATCGGGCCAGTCGGCCTTGCCCCAGTGCCGGTGGGCCTCTTGCATCAGGGCAGGGGTGGCGGGTACGCCGACGGACCGCCCGCCGACCACCGCTTCAAAAAAGCCGAGCGGCTGGCCGTTTGCATCCTGAAACAGGCGCGGGGTGGCCGCCAGTGGTGCGGTTTCGCGCCCGTCCAGCGTGGTGATTTTGCCGCTTGCCGCATCATACCAGACCAGAAACGCCCCGCCGCCAAGGCCCGAGGATTGCGGTTCGACCAACCCCAGAACCGCCTGCACCGCAACCATCGCATCTGCCGCCGTGCCGCCCTTGGCCAAAATATCGGCCCCCGCCTGCACCGCCAGCGGATTTGCCGCCGACACCATCCAGTGTTGGGCCTTCACCGGCCGGCCTTGCTGTTTGGCCTGCAAGGCCTCGGTGGCGATTTGGCTGTCCGCCCAAACAGGGCTGGCCAGTGCCACAGAGGCAGACAGGATCAGGTTCTTGAGATTGATAGTGGTCATAGCGGACCTCCCTGTTGGAAAGGATAGCCGTGTTGCACAATCAAGCAAGCCCTAAGCGCATGAAACGGGTCGTCGGCCGGTATTCCCGCAGATAGGAACGGAAGACAACTTACTCATTACTACAGGAGACGACCATGTCCTTTCGCATTACCGGCCTTGATGCCACGCCTTTTATTCCGCTTTTTGGCCTGACAGAGCAGGAACTTGCCGAAAAAGGCGTGTTGCGCTATCGGGTGACGGAATTTCCGGGTTTTCCTGACCGCATCGAAATGCGCGATGTACCGATCGGGGAAACCATGCTGTTGCTGAACCACGTCAGCCAACCAGCCCAATCACCTTATTATGCGCGCCATGCCATTTTTGTGTGTGAAGGGGCGACACAGACTTATGACCAGACAGACGAGGTTCCCGATGTCATGGCATCCCGCCTGTTGTCGTTTCGGGGGTTTAATGCAGATGGCATGATGCATGAAGGCGATGTTGCCAAAGGCGAAACGCAGCAACGCGCGCTTATTGCGCGGTTTTTTGATAATCCGGCTGTGGACTATATCCACGCCCACAATGCCGGGCACGGATGTTACAGCGGTTGCATCAGCCGCGCCTAACCCCTTGCATCAAGCGCTGTATGTGCCATAACCCAATGGTCCCTGACAGCTACAGGAGGTTTCCCATGGCACGACCGCTCGTTGGTATTATCGGCAATGCCTATGTCATAAATGACGACTATCCGGTTCAGGCAACAGGTGTTCACAACATCGAAGCCGTTTCCGTGGTGGCGGATGCCAATGCGGTCATGGTGCCTGCGATGCCGACGGCCCATGACATGGATGACCTGATGGCGAAACTCGACGGTTTTGTGTTTACCGGCGGGCGCCCGAATGTGCATCCGGAGGAATACGGCGAAGAGGAAACTGCAGCCCATGGTCCGTTTGATCGCAACCGCGATCGGGTGGTGTTGCCCTTGATACGGGCCTGCGTGGAAAAAGGCGTGCCGGTTCTGGGCATCTGCCGCGGCTTTCAGGAATTGAATGTGGCCATGGGCGGTTCCCTGCATCCGGAAATCCGCGATTTGCCGGGGCGCGACAACCACCGCATGCCCCCTGATGGCACGCTGGAAGAAAAATTCGCCCTGCGCCATGAAATCACCCTGACGCCGGACGGGCCTTTTGCGAAGGTGTTTGGGACTGACAAGGTAATGACCAACTCGCTGCACGGGCAGGGGATTTGCATTCCCGGCCCGCGTGTGGTGGTCGACGGGCGCGCCCCCGATGGCACGCCGGAAGCGATTTACATCAAGGACGCACCGGGTTTTGCGATGGCGGTGCAATGGCATCCGGAATGGAATGCGGCCAATGATCCGGTTTCGCGTCCGTTGTTTCAGGCCTTTGGGCGGGCCTTGCGGTGCGCGGTATAAGGTCTTGAACCGGTTGCAGATAAACCTGCTTGGCAAACATTGGCCAAAAGCGTTAATGTGCGCCCGAGTTAACGGGAGAAACGCGCGTGAGCGAAACTGATTCCTTCATTGAAGAAGTCACCGAAGAGGTCCGTCGGGACAAACTGTTCGGTTATCTGAAAAAATACGGCTGGATTGCTGTTGTGGTTGTTGTGGGGGCCGTTGGCACCACGGCCTGGCTGGAATATCAAAAGGCCCAGAAAATCGCCGCAGCACAGGCGCTGGGCGACAAGATACTGGCGGCCAGTGGCCAGCCAACGCCAAAAGAACGCGCAACCGCGCTGGCAGCGATTGTGCCAGAGGCCGGTGCCGCTGCTGTTGTGGTGCAGTTCCAGCAGGCCGGTGAATTGCTTGGAGCCGGTGACAAAGCCGGCGCGCTGGCGGTGCTGGACGGGATTGCTGCCAATAGCTCCCTTGCCGAATATCGCGATCAGGCCGCTTTGAAAGCGTTGATTTTGCGGGGCAGGGACATGGATCAGGCCGAGCGTGCGACCGCACTGCAAGCCTTGGCCGTGGCCGGTGAACCCTATCGTCCTTTGGCGCAGGAACAGCTTGCGGTTATGGCAATCGAGGCTGGAGACAAAGACAAGGCCATCAGCCTGTTGTCCGAATTGTTTCTGGACAGTCAGGCAACCGGTGCTTTGCGCAGTCGCGCCAGCCAGATGATTATTGCACTGGGTGGCGAGGTGCCGGAAAACCCGCAATTGCAATTGGATCAATAAGCTGCACAATAGGTTGGGCAGGCTGAACCGCATAACGGGTCAGGCAAAGGGTGGATGGATGATGAGCGGATTTAAAACCAGATTTGGCACAACACTGGGCATGGCCGTGTTGGTATTTTTCACAGCAACTTCCTGTAGCCGCGAAGTCATCCTGCCGGGCGAACGGCTTGATCTGCGCGCCCTGCGCCAGCAATCCGAAGAACAGGCAGACGGCAAAACCGACACCGAGACAAAGGCCGTGGTGGCCAAACTGGCGCTGCCGGCTCCGGTGCGCAATACCAACTGGACCCATCGCAACGGCGGGGCCGGTCATTTGATCCGCCATCCCGCGCTCGGACGTACGCTGACCAAGGTCTGGTCGCAAAATATCGGCACCGGCAATTCCCGCAAACATGCGATTTCAAGCGATCCCGTGATTGTCGGGGATCGGGTATTTACCCTTGATTCCAGCGCCGGTTTGCGCGCCTTCAGCACCGCCGGCGCGCCCTTGTGGTCGCGTGACCTGACACCGCCCCACGAACGCGCCCGCGAGGCATCTGGCGGCGGTCTGGCCTATGGTAGCGGGGTTCTTGTGGCCACAACCGGCCATGGGGATGTGATTGCGGTTGATCCGGCGACAGGTCAGGAGAAATGGCGTCACCGCATGAACGGCGAGATTTCGGCAGCGCCGGTTGTCACCGGCAATATCGTGATCGCCGTGGCCCGCAGCAATCAGGCGCTGGGCCTCAACCTTCAGAATGGCCGGATCCTGTGGCAACAAAACAGCAGCGGCGAAGGGGCCGGTGTGATCGGGGCCGGCAGTCCGGCCGCCACCAAAAACCTGTCGGTGATCCCCTATTCCTCCGGCGAAGTGATCGGAACCGTTAACCGCAACGGTCTGCGGGTCTGGAGCGCGGTTGTTTCCGGCGGTAACAAGCTGGCGGCCCGTGCCATTGTTGGCGATATTTCCGGTGATCCGGTGATTGACGGTGTTACGGTTTATGTGGCCAATCAGGCGGGGCGCATGGCGTCTCTGGACCGGCGTTCCGGCGAACGGAACTGGACGGCAAATGACGGTTCCTATTCTCCTGTCTGGCCTGCGGGCGGGTCGGTTTTCCTTATTTCCGACAGTTTTGCCCTGAAACGGCTGGATGCGGCGGATGGCTCTGAAATCTGGTCTGTGGAATTGCCGGACTTCAAGGCCAAGCGCGACAAACGCAAGCGCGATGCCTATGCGTATTTCGGTCCGACACTGGCCGGTGGTCAATTGTGGGTGGGCAGCAGTGACGGCACCCTGAACAGTTATAATCCCGAGGATGGCAGCCTGACCGGCAGCGTCAAAATACCCGGCGGCGCGGCCTCCCAGCCCGCGATTGCCAACGGACGTTTGTACATCCTTTCGGCCAGTGGGCAGCTTCACGCTTTTCAATAGCGTTTCTATGCGCTATGGGATCGGTCTAACCT